>CAYYAU010000317.1:0-1928 GCA_964469765.1 uncultured Clostridia bacterium
ATGATTGCATTTCAATTAATGAATTGATATAAAAAAATAATAATTGAGGACCCTTATACTCATAAAAAATCTGACCTTGTTACAAGTGAAATTTATTCTATAGCTATACATGAAATAAGAGCACATCTTAAGTTTGGATTACAGGAGGAAAAAGCTCAGTTTCAGAGAGGAACAAAGTTTAGAAATATCAATGTCGCAGCTATGGTTTATTATTGGTCTATGGGATTAAAACAATTTAGTATTAAAACGATAAAATCCTTTCTTGAAGATAATGTGCATCTAATACCTTCTACATATAATTCTTACTATATACAAGAATTAATTAATATAGAAAAACAAAGAGAAAGATTAAAAATACAAAGGCCGCAACTTAGAGATTATTATCTTGGTACTGTTGAGTCTGAGAGAGGAACATTAATTTTTGATAGAAAATTTAAAAAATATATTAGGGAAAATACAAAATATCATACAGATAAGAAAAAATACGAAAGACTAAAATTATTGGCAAATTATATAGTTGGTAATGAAGGGATTCAAGTACCAATCGAGAAATCAGATAAAAAAGAAGGAACAACATTTATTGAAGAGATTTTTATTGACACCTCAAATAAATCAAAAGATGAAATAGCAGATAACATAAAACTAAGATTACTGGATTTACAAAAGGACAAAAAAGCATATTTGGTTGTTATTCCACAAACTCCTAAAGAGTATCAACTATGCCGTCAATTAGGATTTGGTAATGTCCTTTCCAATGAAGCAATTATTGAGTTGTTAACGCCGTATTTAAAAAGAGAGAGACTTACAATAGAAGCGGTTGTTAAAGATGATGATATTATTGAGTATTTTAAAATTGTCTTTCCTTCTAAAATAAATATAAATCACACTGAAATTAAAACTCTGTTATTCATCCCTGGAGATGAAAATGCTCTAACAGAACTTAGGAAAAGGCTTCTTAAGAGTAAAGGCTCATTATCAAGTGAACTTCATGGGTTGACTACTAAAGAGAGTAAAGGTGAATTAAAATTTAGTATCTGTGGATTTCCTATGGCATTAAAGGATGAAAATGCTAAACATACTTTATTAAAAGCTGGAGAGTTAGAAATAGAAGGTTCTGAATATTCAAAGTATCTTAAAAAATTGTTATCTATTCAGGATAAGAAAAAGGCTGAAACTACAGTTGAAGAAACGAAA
This sequence comes from uncultured Clostridia bacterium, assembly GCA_964469765.1. Lineage (GTDB taxonomy): Bacteria > UBA6262 > WVXT01 > CAYYAU01 > CAYYAU01 > CAYYAU01. Next base: position 1,195 of record CAYYAU010000317.1, read on the forward strand.
AAGAAGAAAGAAGCCGAAAAACCCACTGTTTCCAAGACAAAAAAGGTTTCAAAAACCAAAGGGCCAAAACCTAAAGAAAAACCTACTCAAAGAGTAAAGAAAAAAGAAACAACAAAACCTAAACAAAAAGTTACTCCTGAAGTTAAAAAACTTACACCTGGACAAAAGGCATGGAAACAATTAGAAACTCATCTACGGCCTTATTATAGAGTAGATTTTACTTTAGATGGATTGAGAGATGCCTATAGTAAATTAATTAGACTATTGCTTTCTGATGAAAAATATAAAGACATTAGAGAGCATGCTGTTTTAAGGATTAATGCAGAACTAAAGGGTAGTGGATGGGTCGTTGACCCTAAAACATTAAAGATAACCTCAGATACTAAATATGTAAAAACCAAACATTTAATTAAAACAGAACAGTACGCTTGGGTCTGCACAAAGTTTGCCAGTATTGTTCGCAGATTAATGTTAACTTGGGATGGACTCAAAGCACCTGTAGATTTTACAGAAAAGAGCAAATTGAAAGATGTAAATTCATATGGAACACTCCAAAAGGTACTTCCATATGGAGATGAAGATTTTAGAAAGTATTTTGAGTTTGCTATGGGAGAGTTACTTAAACAGATAAAATTTTTAGAAGAAATCCCTTCCATTATATTATCAGGTGTGGGTGAGTACCTTACTCCAGAAATTAAAGAGCCTGTTTTAATAATGGCTGACCATTGGACTGT
>CAYYAU010000318.1:0-1905 GCA_964469765.1 uncultured Clostridia bacterium
ACTTTCTAATATATTAAAACAAAAAGAAAAAAATATTAATTATATTCCTTCTAATGATTTTAGTTTATATGATTCAGTTTTAGATATTGTTGTTATGTTTAATATTATTCCTAAAAGGTTTAAAGGGTTAGATGGTTTGGATTTATACTTTTCTTTAGCCAGAGGTAAAAAAGAGATACCTGCACTTGAGATGACAAAATGGTTTAATACAAACTACCATTACTTAGTGCCGGAGTTAGAAAAAGATGGAACTCCCCATTTGATTGAGAATAGGCCTTTAAAGATGTATAGGTTAATAAAAGAAAAAATAGGAATAAAAACCCTTCCACATATTATAGGTCCTTTTACATTTTTGAAGCTGTCCAAAGGTGAGAATAAGAACTGGTGGTATGAAAGGATTTTACCTTTATATCTTCAAGCCATTAAGGAGTTAGATGAAGAAGGAGTTGAATGGGTATGTTTTGAAGAGCCATATCTTGTGTTAGATATAGAGGAAGATGACATTAAATTAGTAAAAGATTTTTATAATACAATTAAACCAAGTGTAAAGAATCTTAATATTCTTCTTCAGACCTATTTTGAATCAGTATCTTTTTATAATGAGCTTGTTCATTTGAATGTTGATGGAATTGGACTTGATTTTGTAAGTAACAGTGATAATGTTAATCATTTAGAAAAATACGGCTTTCCAAAAGAGAAAGTATTATTTGCTGGCGTAATTAATGGAAGAAATGTTTGGAGAGTTGATATTAAAGAAAGAGTTGATTTTATAGAGAGGCTGAGGAAATATACGGATAAATTAGTTATTCAGCCGAGTTGTAGTTTAATGTTTTTACCTGTTTCAGTAAAGAATGAAAAGAGTTTACCTGTTTCTATAAAAGGATGGCTTTGTTTTGCTGATGAAAGATTAGATGAGATTAATCTTTTAACCACATATTTGAATAAAGGGAAAAACACAATAAAAACTCAATTAGAAGAAAATTCAAAAGTTATAAATGAAATGAGAATTTCACATCTTAGAAATATTCCAGAGGTAAGAAGTAAAATAGAGTCACTTACTCCAGAGAGTTTCAGAAGGGCAGTTGAGTATAAAGAAAGGTCAAAAATACAAAAGGAACTTTTGAAGTTGCCTTTATTTCCAACAACCACTATTGGTAGTTTCCCTCAAGATATAGAGTTAAGAAAATTTAGAAGTGATTATAAAAAAGGAAAGATTTCTCAAGAGAGTTACGATAGGTTTATTAAGAGAAAAATTAGTTATTGGGTAAAGAATCAAGAGAATATCGGATTAGATGTATTTGTTCATGGGGAGTTTGAAAGGACCGATATGGTTGAATTCTTTGCGGAGAGACTTAAGGGATTTTTAACTACAGAAAATGGTTGGGTTCAATCATATGGCACACGATGTATAAGACCACCTATAATTTATGGAGATATTTTAAGACCGTCCCCTATGACTTTGAATGAGATTGTATATGCCCAAAGTTTAACAGAAAAGCCTGTTAAAGGGATGTTAACAGGGCCTGTCACTATTCTTAATTGGTCTTTTGTAAGAGAAGATATACCTAAAAAGGAGGTGGCGTTTCAGATAGCTTTAGCGATAAGAGAAGAAACACAGGAATTAGAAAAAAATAATATAAAAATAATTCAGATTGATGAGCCTGCTCTTAGAGAAGGACTCCCTTTGAAGAATAAAGACAGAAATGAATATCTAAACTGGACGGTCAATGCATTTAAACTTGCTTCGTCCGGAGTAAAACAACATACTCAGATTCATACACATATGTGTTATGGGGAATTTTCAGACATTATTGAAGCGATTGAGTTAATGGATGCGGATGTAATTTCTATAGAGGCTTCACGCAGTAAAGGTGAAATACTTCTTTGTTTTGAGAAGCATAAATA
>CAYYAU010000319.1:0-1903 GCA_964469765.1 uncultured Clostridia bacterium
GGATTTTTTAGTTTTATAAGGAAAGAAAAAGATATATCATATTTTTTATTATTCTTATTCATTTTAAGTGGACCGATATTTCTTATTATTTCTAAGATGCCAATAAATCCTCATGCTTTAGCAATAGTTGAAGCCTCTTATATTGTTCCTAACCTATTTTTTTCTTTGTTTATTTCTGGTGGAGTGATGTTTTCTTTAAAGAGTATAAATAAAAAATCGATATTAATTGTTATGAGTAGTCTTATTATGTTTTTTTGTTTATTACCGGGTAAAAAAAGATATGGATTATTAAATCACAGAAACAATTTTATGGCATATGACTATGGAGAGAATATCCTAAATTCAATTAAACCTAATTCAATCCTTATTATGAGAAAAGATGTCCCTTTATTTACAATGTGGTATTTCCAACATATTCTTAATAAAACGGATAATATAAAAATTATAGCACAAGGATTATATCGGTCATTATGGTATCAAACTCAGGTCTGTAAAAAATGGAGTAACATATTTTTTCCTGTGGATGTTAGATTAAATAAGAATGAGTTTTTAGAGAGATTTATTTTATTAAATAACACTTTTCCAGTATATATTACTGAAGAGATTGAAGGGTTTGAATTTCTCAATAATAAGTTTAATCTTCAAAGAAGTGGTTTATTATACCAGATGCTAAATCTTAATAGAAGTGAAAAAGCCCCTTCTAAAAAGATAAGATTTCACTTCAGACAGGAATACTCATTAAAGAAAAATGACCATTTTTATACAAGAACTATGTTTCATTATTATGCCTCAATTTATAATTCAGAAGGTCTTGTTTATTATAAAAACAAAGAATATTTAAAAGCCAAACAGTTCTTTTTAAAAGCGTTGAGGTTTGATTTTAAGTATGCACTTGCTTGGCATAATTTAGGTATTACACAGCTTACAACAAATGAGATTGAAGAAGCGGAGAAGTCCTTTTTAAGAGCAATAGACATTTATGAAAAAGAGAAAAAATATTCTCACTGGAAAAAATTTATAGAACCTGAAGAGGCAAAGGTCTACAGCAATTTAGGTGTTGCATATGAAAAAAAGAATAATTTCAAAAAGGCTATTAATGCTTATAAAAAAGCAATAACACTCAATCCTTTATTTGACCAACCTCACTATAATTTAGGTGTAATTTACTGGAAACAAAAAAAATGGGACAATGTTATAAAAGAATTCTCTATTGCTTTAAAACTTAATCCAAAAAATATCAATGCTAAGAAGTATTTAAACTTAATAAGACAAACCTTAAATGAAAAATAAATATTATATTTTTGTTGTGATTTTGCTATTTTCATTTTTTATTCAAGGTTTTTTTAGTTTAAAGCAAAAATCTCTTGTTACGGATGAAGTTACTCATCTTCCAGCAGGGTATTCCTATATTAAAACAGGAAATTTCCGTTTAAATTATGAACATCCTCCTTTAATAAAAATGTTAGCAGCCTTTCCACTATTGTTTCTTAACCTGAATTTTCCCTATCAAAGTCTAAACTGGTTAGAGAAAAGACAATGGAGTTTTGGAAGAGAGTTTTTGTTTAAGAATAAGGTTTCATCTGAGAAGATTTATTTTATAGGAAGAATTCCCATATTAATTTTAGGCGGAGTGTTGGGATTATTTGTGTTCCTGTGGTCAAAAGAAATTTTTGGAGTTAGGCCAGCTTTGTTATCGTTATTATTATATTCATTTTCTCCTAATATACTTGCTCATGCACGATTTGTAACAATTGATTTAGGAACAAGCTTATTCTTTATTACAACCCTTTACTTCTTCTGGAAATTTTGTAAAAGTAGGACTAAAGTTTATTTAATATTAACCGGAATTAATTTAGGGTTTGCATTGGCTACTAAATTTACTGCTCTTCTTCTTTTTGCTATA
>CAYYAU010000320.1:0-1903 GCA_964469765.1 uncultured Clostridia bacterium
TATCTGCCATTTTCTCTTGGGTTTTTCTATTAATCTTTCTTAATTTTTTACCAAAATTGGTAAGAGGAAATATAACGACAGGAAATACAATTAGTGAAAGAATAGCCCACTTCCAGTTTAAATAGAATAAAACTCCAACCAACCCAATTATAGTTAATCCACCCCTTATTATACTACTTGGAACTTTTACAATTGCTTTCTGCAGAAGTAGAATGTCATTTGTCAATCTGGAAATGATATGACCTGTTTTATGGAAAACAAAAAACCTTAAAGATAAGTTCTGAAGGTGTCCAAATACAGTGTTACGTAAATCCATAACTACTTTTTGTCCAATATACGACATTAAATACGATTGGGAATAGAAAAGTGCTCCTTTAACAAATGCTAAAATTGAAAAAATTACAACCACTCCTAATAGTAAAGATTTTCCTTTTAGATAAATATTTATGATAGGGATGTGCATTACTTTTCCTGCAAATATTCCATCCATTACAGGTTTAACTAAATACATCATTAAAGAGGTAATACCTGCAACAAAAAACATACATAATAATGCAATAAAAAATTTTAATATGTAAGGTTTTAAAAATTTGAAAAATCTTTTTAGTAACATATAAGTTCTTTTCTTTTATAATTTAATCAATTATACGTATATAGTTCTTTTAAAATTATTCTTGCTGTTTTTTCATAGGAATCTTTAATATAAAAATTATTTCTAAGTTCAATTAAGGAACGTTTTATTTGATTAAAAATATCAGAATCAGAAATCCATATATCTAAAATTTCGCTTATTCTTCTGAAAGGAATATACTGAACAAATTCAGGAACTAATTCTCTTTTTGCGATAATATTTGGCAAGCCAATATGTTTGATATTTACAAAAAATTTTGCAAGTAAATAAGAGAAAAAAGAGACTTTATACAAAATTATCATAGGAATACCTAAAAATGTATTCTCCAAAGTTGAACTGCCTGATGTGGTAAGATAAACTTTAACTACGCTTCTTTTATCGTATCCTTTCTCTTTAACTATTTTGTATGGAAAGTTAATATCAGAAGGTAAATATTTTTTAATAATACTATTTTCCAAAGATTGAGCAGTAAATATTAATACAAAGAACTTTTTTTTCAAATACAAATCATTACATATTTTAACCATCTTTGGCAAAAGATGCATTACTTCCTGCTTTCTGCTTCCGGGTAATAATCCAATTATGGGGGTATTTTTTGGAAGAGCGTTGTTTTCTAAAATTTCATTAAAAGATATTGTAGGTTTTACAATATCAGTAAATGGATGTCCTACATATTCTACATCTATATTAAAACGGCTATAAAACTCCTTTTCAAATGGAAATAATACTAACATTTTGTCTATATGCTTTTTTATCTTTTTTATTCTATATGGCCTTGATGCCCATAACTGAGGACTAATATAATAAAGTACTTTTATATTAAATTTTTTTGCTATTTTTGCAAGATGAATATTAAATCCATAAAAATCCACAACAATAACCATATCAATCTTTTCCTTCTTTATTAAAGGTAAAATTCTATTTATAAGAAGGTTTCTAAAAAAAAATATTTTTTTTATTGCCTCTAAAAATCCTATAGTTGACTCCTTAGTTATATTTTCAATCATATGGATATGTTTTGATAAATTCTCACCACCTAATCCGAAGAATCGTATATTAGGATTGATACCTTTAAGTTTCTTGACAAGATTTGCTGCATGGAAATCTCCAGAAGGGTCTCCTGCAGAAATGAGAATTGTTTTAATTTTCATAATATTTTTATTTCATAAAAGTTTTAAGATTCATTTTTATTTTTTATTTCTTCAACCACTCTGTGGGCAATAGATAAAGCATTTGTAGCCTCTACAGCCGAAACAAGAGGCTTCTTATTGT
>CAYYAU010000321.1:0-1558 GCA_964469765.1 uncultured Clostridia bacterium
GGACATAGCCTCCTCCACCTCCTCCTCCACCACCGCTAGGAGGTGGTGCAGGTGCTGGCGGACTTGGGGGGCTTGGCGGAGTAGGTGGTTCTGGTGGTGGTGACACGTCTTCCTGAAGGATTGTTATATTGAATTCTTCAATTGTGTATTCTTTATATGATAAATTCGCTATTGTTTGATTATTGAAATAAAAAGTGATGTTATCTCCCTGTTGTCCATTTTCAATGCTGAACAAGTCATATATTCCATATGTACCATTAACAATGGGTGTTGTAAATTGTGTATTGTTTATTTCTGCTATAAGGGTACCGTTTTCTACCATAGTCCCATTCTCATATGTGATATATCCGTATAGTATGTAGAATGTGGGTGCTCCTAATATATATCCTGTAAACATAGCTTTGCTGTATGTAGCTATTCCAATAGATATGGTCAAAAGCAATAATATTGCAATGGCATATATTTTTTTCATCATTCACCTGTTATAGTTAATACTACGGTTTCATTGGAATAAGCCCAGTAGGATTATATGGGTCAATGGGTTTTGTTCCTATAATAAATATTGGGTGGTTTCTCTTAAATATTGACGCCTTACGGATTTTGAAGTGCCTATAAGGTTCCATCCGCTGTAGTTCTTTGAAAGGTTGGAACGCTTGAAAAGAACATGTATTCCTTGCGGGTTAGCAAAAAGGTACTTAACATTCGGAAAGATGTCAGAAATAGAAGTTAATTTTCTCGTTAAATTTTTTGTAATTATATAAAAACACTTGCCAGACCCAGAAATGCGAAAAACCCGCACACATCCGTTGCTGTTGTAATAAATATAGTGGCTGAAGATGCAGGGTCTTTGCCCATACGCTTCATTATCAAGGGAACAACTGCCCCAAAGAATCCGGCAATTATAAGATTTAGTACCATTGCCACAGCAACTATAAATCCTAACAATGGACTTTTATTTAACAAGATTGCAACACATGCCACTAAGATGCCGTTAATAATACCATTTATTCCTCCTGCACCCATTTCATTTACAATCGCCTTTTTTGCATTCTTCCAACGAATTTCATTTAAAGCTATACCCCTAACCATCACTGCAAGTGTTTGGGTACCAGCATTACCGCCCATGCCCGCTACAATAGGCATATAAACTGCCAACAAAGTAAACACAGCTATTGTTTTTTCAAATAGGCCCACAACAGCCGCAGCCAAAAATGCTGTCCCAAGATTGATAATCAACCATCTGTATCTGTTTTTCACCTTTGTTAATATTGGGTCAAAAACATCTTCCTCTTCACTAACGCCTGCAAAATGTCGCAAATTCCTGGCTGTTTCTTTTCCTATTATCTGAAGTATATCATCAGAGTATATCACACCAAGTATACTTTTATTTTCATTTAATACAACGATTTTATTATGCGGGTATTTTCTAAACGTTGCAATCACATTATCCGTGTTTTCGTCAAATCTTATATGAGGTATTTTTTTTACATATTTTCCGATCCTTTCGTGTCTTTTTGCTGTTATAAGCGTATGAGGGGGTATTTCACCCAATAAAAAT
>CAYYAU010000321.1:1568-1898 GCA_964469765.1 uncultured Clostridia bacterium
TCCATTTTCAACAACAAGTACAGCAGGAAATTTTCCTGTTCGTTGTTCGTGCTTTTTCAACAGTTTATACAATTCCCCGAAAGTAATATGCTTTTCCACCTCAATATAATTCAAACTCATAATACCTGCCGCACTCCTTGGATTGAATCTTAAGAGAAAACTTACCCTTCTTTTAATCTCTTTATCGAGCATCTCCAAAACATTTTTCCTTTTATCCGCTGTGGTATTTTGAAGTAAATCTGCAATTTCATCCGGGTCTATGTATTCGAAAATCCTCACCAATTCCCTGCACGTTAATCTTTTTAAAATATCCCGTTGAATTTTTTTGGA
>CAYYAU010000322.1:0-1894 GCA_964469765.1 uncultured Clostridia bacterium
TGACACAACATTGATAGTACTAACGACTATACTTGTGTTATTTGGTGTCGTTATGTCATACTCAGCAAGCGCGATTTACTGGCAGCTATCCGGTCAGGGGAGTGGTTTTTATTTCCTTTTCCGTCAATTGTCATGGGCTGCCATTGGATTTGGCCTGATGTATCTTGCGAGTCATCTTAAATATGAGGTAATAAAACAACTAATAGCACCACTCTTTTTAATTTCGCTGGGACTTCTGGTTGCCGTATTATTCAGTCCAGCTGTACGTGGTGCACACAGATGGCTTTCATTTGGGCCATTCAATTTCCAGCCTTCAGAAATAGCGAAACTCGTTCTTGTTATGTATATAGCGGATTACATTGACCGTAGACAAAGCAGAATATCCGAGTTTAAGAAATTTGTACCTCCAGTTGTTGTTGGACTCTTATTTTGTATCCTTGTCTATCTGGAGCCTGACCTTGGAACGTCGGTATTGTTGGCGATGGTAACTTTGATAATGCTATACATTGGAGGTGCGCGTTTATCTCATATTAGCGCTATTATCCTTGGTATTTTGCCAATAATTTACCTTTCGATAATGTGTGTTCCATGGAGGCGGCATCGTATAGATACATTTTTTGACCTGTTAACCAAACCCGATATGAGTGGACAGCTTGGTAATTCACTTGTTGCAATTGCTTCAGGAGGAGTTTGTGGTCGTGGTCTTGGTGCGTCTGTTTTCAAGATTACTTCACTGCCTGAGCCACATACAGATTTTATTTTCTCAGTAATAGGCGAAGAACTTGGTTTTGTAGGTACGACTGCTATTCTTGTCATTTTTGCGTGGCTGGCATGGCGTGGTTTTCTTATCGCGCTCAGAGCACCAGACCTTTTCGGTCGTCTACTCTCCGGTGGGATTATCCTTACTATTCTCCTCGGCGTGTGCTTTAACCTCGGCGTTGTAGCCGGTTGTCTTCCTACAAAGGGAACCACCTTGCCATTCATAAGTTATGGAGGGTCTTCGCTTATCTTAAATATGGCTGCGATTGGTCTGGTTCTCGCTGTTTCGCGGAGGACAGCAACCAACTAAAATATGAAAGTATTGATTGCGCTCGGTGCTACAGGCGGCCACGTTTACCCTGGTATTGCACTTGAAGAAGAACTCGCCAGATGTGGGGATGAGGTGTTTTTTACTGCGCCAGATAAATCCCTTGTTACCGGAATTGCTCGGTTAAAAGGCGTCAAAACTTACAAAATTCCATCTGCGCCATTCCCGCGAAATATATGCAGAATCAGTCATTTTTTTTATCAGCAGTTTCTGGGGTTAATATATGGTATAATAGCAATAACCAGCACGCGGTGCGACATTGTAGTTGCAATGGGGAGTTATGCAAGCGTTCCGGTAGCGCTGGCCGCCACGCTTAAACTTAAACCCCTCATTGTGTTTGAACAAAATGCTGTACCAGGTCTTGCTGTCAGGTTTATTGGTGTTTTTGCAAGTAAGGTTGCGTTAACTTTTCCTGGGTCGCAGTCATATTTCAAGGGATACAATACCGTTATCACAGGTTTGCCTGTCAGGAGCGCTATACTACATAAAAACAGAGAAAAGGGTTTGAAAACGCTTGGTCTTGAACCAGACAGGTTTACCATTTTTGTTCTGGGTGGCAGCCAGGGCGCAAGAGGTATTAACAAAGTTGTAATAAATACACTGCCATTATTGGAAGATATCCGGGATAAAGTTCAATTTGTACATATCACAGGAGAAAACGATTATTTTTCCAGTCAGAAAGCATATAAACAAGCAGGTATACTTGCCAAAACATTCCCGTTTCTGGATAATATTCAACATGCGTACGCAGTTGCAGATATTGCAATTTCCCGTTCGGGCGCGTCTGCGGTAACGGAGCTCGCACTT
>CAYYAU010000323.1:0-1882 GCA_964469765.1 uncultured Clostridia bacterium
ACCGGAGGTGCGCCATATGTTGCTGGCGAGTCGTTCCAAGTGCAAGTATCCTACCAGAACACCGGTGGTGCATCTATTGTTAATTTGGATGCTACTTTGGATACTGGCGGTTATGCTGGCGTGACAACAAGTGATCCGTCACCTGTCACGTTGTCCGGTGGTGGAACATCACAGCAAACATTTACCATCACGTTAGCTACAACAGTGGCATCTGGTACGCTAGTCCTGAACGTGAATGCATCTGGTTCCGAGCAGAAGACCGGGAGGTCTTTGACAGATACAGCAGGGCCATTGAATGTCCCGTTATTATCGCAAGCCAACTTGCTGGTGTTAAACATCACCGACGTGACGGACAACGCGCCTTATGTGGCTGATCAGACCTTCACGATCCGGGTTTATATCCAGAATACAGGAGGTGCAACAGCCAATAGCGTGGATGCCACTTTGAATTATAATGGCTACGTTTACCTGTCTTCGACGGATCCTGCACCAATTTCGATAGACGGTGGCAATACTGATTACTTGGAATTCGTGGTAACAGTTGCTTCAGCCGCAACGACACAAACGCCAGTGACGATAGATGCATCGGTTACCGGTTCGGAGCAAAACACCGGGCGTTCTCTTTCATCATCATCCGGCGTAAATGATTTGGACGTGGATATTTATGCAGCAACCTCGATCAGCTTGTCATCGACGGTGTTAAACAAGCAACCGCAGTATGACTACAACCAGAGTTTCGTCGTGCGCGTGGACATCACCAACGGTCCAGGTGCACCTGCACAGAATGGCATCGTCGCGATCTACTTCAGCAATCCGGGATTCACGCCAAATGTCACGAGTTATTCTGGCCTCACAATACCGACCAGTGGCACGGTATCGGTATACTTCAACGTCACGGTCGATCCTGGTGCACCAGTCGGTAACACGAATATTAACGCTAACTTCACGTGTAATGAAGCATACTCGAATGATCCGATAACGGTTCCGAGCGGGTCCAGTGATACCGTGACGGTTCAACCACCAAATCGATTATTGATCACGCAGGTGGTGGATACAACGGCGCAACCCGCATACGTGCAGGGTCAATCCTTGCTCGTGCAAGTTACCTTGGATAACTCTCAAAGCTCGTATGACATCACTGATGGGACCCTGTCACTCGATTTTAGTGGTGCAAGTGGTTATACGCCAAACATGACATACACCTCTATCACCATGACGAAAGGCGACACCCGGCAATACCTCTTCAACGTTTCCATTGGTGCTACTGCGGACGTCGGTTCGATCCAGATCGGGGCCCATTTCGTTGGCACCGATAACATGAGCAATTCAATCGACATTTGGTCCCAAAGCAACGAGACAATCATCGTGCAGAGCAGCTCGGACCTGCATATTACTGGAATGCAGGTGGTCTCCGCTTCTCCTGTCTACGTTCAAGGAATGTCGTTCACGGTTAACATCACGCTGCAGAATTATGGTGGCACGGCTGTGACTGGCATCACTTTAACCTTGAGCTTTGGTGGTGCATCCGGTTATTCATATCCACCGGTTTCGTCCTTCGACGTGGGTGCAGGGCAAGTTCAAACAATATCAGTGGATGTCTCGATCGGTAGTACTGCTACCACGGGCTCGATATCCGTGAATGCATCATTCAGCGGAACCGAAGCAATAACATTAAACACGGTACCCGGAAACAGCAACGAAAACAGCACGTCGGTTGTCGTTCAATCACAGGCAAGCTTGGCAATAGTTTCGACGGTGGATGTTATTGGTAATGGCACGTACGTGGAAGGCGAGTCGTTCACGGTTAACGTTACCTATCAAAATACAGGCGGCACCGATGCGATCAACGTCGATGGCACCTTGGACTTCGGTGGTTATGGTT
>CAYYAU010000324.1:0-1878 GCA_964469765.1 uncultured Clostridia bacterium
CCGCAAAGCTCGGAGTCGCTTTCCGCCTGTACCACGGTTGAACCCAGAAAGTTCTGGCTCTGGATTTTTGCCTGAGATACCACAGCCAAACCATCGAATACAGGCACAGACTCAACGCTGCCGCCCGTTCGGGTCCCTGGCCCTTGTAGGTCTGAGGCTGCTGGCCGCCCAGAAATTGTTTGGTGTTCTTGAACGTGTCCTCTATGGCCCATCGGTCGCTGTAACATTCCAGGACCTCTGCGGCGGTCATTGTCAAATCGGTCGTAAAAAGAAAATCGTCCCGTTCTTTGCCGAGAGGGTCTCTGCTTATTACCAGCAGTATCGGCTGATGCGAAACCCAGTACCATATTACCTGTCGGGTATAAACCAGTCGCTTTACCGTTTTGCCTCTCTGGCAAAACTCCATTTGTTGCCAATCGTGAATATACGAAGCCATCTTCTGCGGGCTGGCAAGGCGTTTGCCTTTCTTGCGAGGTCTGCCTCGTGTTTTCTTTCTTGTTTTTGGAGGAAGATCGAAGAGCTTTGCGTTGCATTGTATTCGCGAAATGAGCTTTGTTTGGGGCATCTGTTTTCCAGCCAAAGTTGCGTAAAAACCGTCCGCAACCAGCCGAAACTGCCTTTGAGGCAGCCATTGACGAAGTTGGTTTATCATCTGCATCGCCAGTTCTATCAGCGTTGGACCGTTCTTTCGATGAAGTCTCATGTTTATCGGCAGCCCCAACGGTTCGCCGCCCCAGGGCGGCCGGATCTGCAATGTCAAAACCACAAGATTCAGTCCCCACGCATAGACAATGCTCTTCTTTGTCGAGCGGACGGCATCCCGCCAGTAGCCTGCACCATTGATTTTTCTTCCGCTGTGGTGGAACAGTGTGTCGTCGAGGGCAACGGCAATAACGCCTGTCGGGCAAAAGAGTTTGACCAGTATCAGTGTCAGGATTTGCCAGAGTCTGCTGGTGTCCCAACGGGAATCCGGGAAAAACCGATGATAAGCATCGTGAGCACGCTGAAGACACGGGTCGGCAAATGGTATGATACCGGTAATAGTGCGTCTGGTAGTGCACAGTACCCAGCCGGTCACGATCCTGGCGAAAATATGGGCTGCTGGAGTGGTAAATATCGGGAAAAACTGTTGAATGATGTCGGCCCATGTCGAAATAATTGTATACATATCGACCTCCTTGTCTTAATTTTAAATCCAATAAAGACATCGGTTGGTCGATATGTTTTTGTTTATAAACCATTAAAATCAGTCGCCTAAAAAGTGCGAAAGTTAACTTTCAAAGAGGAGACCAGATATAAAGATGGAGACAACTACTATAGAAAATCATTTTTCGGTATTTCCAAAAGTGCCAGCCCAAATCTGGACATTGCTCTTTGTTATGCCTTTAAGCAGAAAAAAAGTAACGGCTGGGAAAAGTTATCTATGTTCTGGCCGGAGGTTGTTTGCAGGATTCCTTTCAAAACTATGGTATTGGAAAGCAATAGCAAGCTCGAACGGCACACCAGTCAGAATTTCTGGAGGGCAAGAGAAAAACTCAGATTGATACACCCGCTAAACGACAGGGTAAAAGTTTGGGTAGGTGACGAAGTTCGCTACTTTTTCAAGGAAGATTATTGGGGCGAAAATGAATTGTTTATTGGCCTGAATATAAAATTCACCGGGAATTTGTCACTGGATAGTTATTATGATTACAGGAACGCCAAAACAAACGGAGATTGGGACGGAACAAATTGTTTGAGGTTTGCATTTAGTTTTAAATTTTAGGAGACATGACAATGGAAAATGCATTATTGGAAATGGCGATTGAGTTTCACGGGCACAAATGCCCTGCGATGCCTCTGGGGTTGCGAGCGGGGCTTGCGGCGATGAAAAAACTG
>CAYYAU010000325.1:0-1865 GCA_964469765.1 uncultured Clostridia bacterium
AAGTTTTCTAAAACATATTCTACATAACCCAAAATCCCTAATATACCCTCTTGGTCTTCCGCAAATTTTACATCTATTATAGTAGCGCGTAGAATATTTCTGAGTTCTTTTAGATTTCTCAATTAAACACTTTTTAGCCATAAGCCTTTTTTCTCCTATATAAACTCTTTTTTCTATTATTTCTTCCTAAAAGGCATACCAAAATACGAAAGCAATCTAATTGCTTCCTCCTTTGAAGAAACTTTATTTAACTTAATAGAAATACTTAATCCTTTTACCTTTGAAACTTTATTGAGGTCAACTTCAGCAAAAACAACATTTTCTTCAATCCCTAAATTATAATTAAAATCCTTATCAAAGGCATTTAAAGAAATACCCTTAAAATCTCTTACTCGCGGTAAAGCTACATTAATAAGCCTATCAAGAAATTCATACATTCTATTTCCTCTTAATGTTACTTTACATCCAATCGACATTCCTTTTCTTAATTTGAAGTTAGAAATAGACTTTTTTGCTTTTGTAATTATAGGTCTTTGTCCTGTAATCCTACTTAACTCATCCACAGCTTCATTTAAATATTTTATATCCTCTTTTGCTAAACTCACACCACTATTCACTACTATCTTCTCAATTATAGGCACTTGCATAACGCCTTTATATCCAAACTCCTTAACCATTGTTGGAACAATTCTTTCTTTATAAAGTTTTTTTAATCTCGGTATATACTTTTCCATTTTATTAAACTATTCTTCTAACTTTCCTCTTATATGTTTTAGTTATATAGAATTTCTCTTTTTGGTTTTTAATCTTTAATTTTTGTTCTTTCTATAATACCTTTATCTCCAATATCATTACCCTGCTACCGTAATTTTGTAGAGCAAAATCTCTGGTTCAGGGGTTTGTTCTCCTTTATATAATCATTTCGTTACACTTCTTACAAACTCTTATTTTCTTACCATCACTTAATCTATCAAAACGAACTCTGGTTGGCTGATTACATTTTGGACAGACCAATTGAACATTAGCAATTGATATTGGAGCCTCCTTCTGAATAACCCCTCCAGGTTCAGTTTGAGTTGGTCTTGTATGACGTTTAATTAAATTTACCTTACTTACAATAACGCTCTTTTTCTTCGGAAAAACCTTAACCACTTCTGAAATCTTCCCTTTGTATTTGCCTGTTCTTATTTTTACCTTATCTTTTTTCTTTATCTTAAGCATACCTATACCACCTCAGGAGCTAAAGAAATAATCTTAGTAAAATTCTTATCTCTCAACTCTCTTGCAATTGGTCCAAATATTCTTGTTGCTTTTGGCTCATTATTATTATCTATAATAACCACCCCATTATCATCAAACTTTACATAAGAACCATCCTTTCTTCTTACTTTACTTCTTGTGCGAATAATAACGGCTTTTACTACATCACCTTTTTTTATTGGTGTTTGAGGAATAGCATCCTTTACTGAACCTATAATAACATCACCTAAACCCGCATACCTTCTTCCTGTTCCTCCAATTACCCTTATACACATTATCCTTTTGGCTCCAGAATTATCAGCAACATTAAGTATAGTCCTTGGCTGAATCATTTTGCTCCCTCATCAGTTCTAATCACTTTAACAAGTCTAAAATGTTTTGTCTTACTTAAAGGTCTACACTCAACAAACTCAACAAAATCTCCTTCTTTTGATTGATTCTTTTCATCATGAATTGCATATTTCTTGAACCTTCTTATTACTTTTTCATATAAAGGATGCCTCGTTTTTCTCTCCACCAAAACAATTCTGGTTTTATTCATTTTATCGCTTAGCACTTTTCCTTTTAATATCTTTTTTATCGACTGCTTTTTCTCCATTTTTTAC
>CAYYAU010000326.1:0-1865 GCA_964469765.1 uncultured Clostridia bacterium
TAAGCATCTGTAATTTTAGTTGCAAATAGTAACGAAATTAAAAAAGAAAAGAAAACATTTCCCATATAATAATGAATATATATAACTCTATTTTTCTTCAAAAGTCTTGAGCCATATACCACATCTACATTGTTTTTATTAAAGTAATTCCACAGAGTAAAGAAATCCCTTTCAGGGTTGTATTCCAAATCTGCATCCTGAATAAAAATAACATCTCCTGTTGCATTTGAAACCCCTGTTGAAATAGCAACTCCTTTTCCTAAATTCCTTGGGTGGTTAATTATCTTTATTTCTTTATAATTCTTATACTGTTCTAACTTTTTAGATGTATTGTCTGTTGAACCATCGTTTATTATGATAATCTCCTTTTCAATATTCAATTTGAGAAGTAGTTCAATAACACTACTAATTGTTGTTTCTTCATTAAATACAGGAACCAGAATTGAAATTTTCATCTTAAGAATGAATAGATACAGAAATTACTCCAGTTATTTATTTTAATTCAAGTAAAACCCGCTTTTCGATTTCAGAAATGAGATTTCCCCACACTTTTCTAAACTTAGGATAATTATCCGGAGGGATTTTTTTTACCTTTACAGCTTTTCGTTCTTTAAACCAAATAGTATTATTTTTATAGGATATTTCTCTGCTGTAAGAAAACCATTTGTTATCTTCTTTAATTTCTTCAGGAATATAAATTGGATTTAAATTTTCGGGTAGATGTATTTGTATCTTTTGTATATATTGGTATGGAAATGCAAATTCTAAAGGATATTTTCTTTTCTCTAAAGCAATAATATCTGAATCTAACTCTGAAAGTTTTGGAATTAACCAGTAATTTCCTACAGATAATAAAAACTGAGTTCCTTTAAACTCCATACTAAGCTTTATTTCCTGTTCCATATCAGAAGGGTCACTCCATTTATATTTAAGAAGCTTTCCACCAGGCAATATACTGTTTATTTTTTTCTCTAAAACCTGTTTAACCTCTAAAGGCTTTGTATACTTCAACCATAGCTTTTGAGATGTGTCAAAACTTCCCAAAGTAAATACTTCCCTTCTGCCTTTAATATTATGAAGACTGTTTATTTTAATATCCATTTTTATCAAAACCATATTTTTTTCAGGTTGATAGCCTGAAGTTTTATCTATACGCCATTTATCAGGATAGAAAATTAATACTTTTCTCTCTCTATCAGAAGATGGAATATTAAACCAATTACAGGTTTCACAGGTTGGATCTAAAAAATACTTTTTATTATTAATCTCTGCAACAGTAATTGCATGGTTGAAAGTAAGAGCTGGAAAATCCTCTATTAACTGCCAACTTCCTTCTGTTCCTATTAAAACAGGGTATGCTTTAATGCCGGCTTTTTTTAACATTGTCACTAAAAGGACGGATTGGTCCTTACAATCTCCATACTTATTCTGAAAAATTTCAATTGCTGTATGAGGCTCAAACCCTGCCTGACCATATTCAACAGCCACATACCTAATCTTACTAGCACACCAGTGGAATATAGATTTGGCTTTTTCTAAATCAGATTTCTTGTTTTCTATAAGTGCCTCTACTTTCTTATCAATCTGTTCATTTGAAACAATTTTAGAACTATATTTACTTCTCCACCACTTATAAATCTCATCCCAAGTAGAGAAGGTGCTAATTCTTAAGTTTGGAACTATATCCACCATAGCAGACATATTTAATTCAGAGATTATCTCGGGTATATTACTGAATTTCCAGTAATATATCTTTTTTCTATTTTTATAATTAATATCTGGTTTTAACATTAGATTCTGTTTGGTATAGATAGAATTTCTTGTCACATAATATAAAGGATAATCCCGCGGAAGAATAAGTTTTA
>CAYYAU010000327.1:0-1861 GCA_964469765.1 uncultured Clostridia bacterium
TTTTGATTAAAAAACAGCATTTAATACCAACTCCAGTGACTACTTGCAGATATCCTATTGCCAAAGATAAATAAAGAAACCGGGCAGGTTCTTTCAAAGGGTCAAATAAAAGACAAAAATGCTTAAGTTTAATAAGAAAATCACTCTGAATTAAATCAAACAAGTTGCCCCACCAACCACCTGTTAAAGCACCTGCAAGGATTGTTGTAATTCCACCTAAAAAAAACATCTTAAAGAATCTATTAGCTTGTTGGTAAAATCTGAATTTTCTTATTCCGATAAGTGCTAAGATACTTATAACAATACCATAGCCAGCATCAGTTAAACATAAACCGAAAAATAAAACAAAAAAAGGAGCAAGAAAAGGTGTTGGGTCAACACCTCTATAACTTGGGAAACCATAAAGTTTTGTAACAACCTCAAATGGTTCTATCCCTTTCATATTCCTAAGAAGCACTGGCGGTTCTTCCTCCTCTTGAGGAGAAGAAAAAAGTATCTCAACCATAGGAAACTCTTTTTCAATTACTTTTTTTATTGTTGGAGAAACCTCCTTCTCAACCCATCCTTCTATAACAAAAACTTCGTCAGTTCCTCCAAGATATTGTTTAATCTTTTCAATTCTTTTAACATTAAAAATAGTATCATAGACAATCTTTACTTTATCTTCAGATTGTGAAATATCCTTTATCTTTATAAAAATATCCTCTTCTTCATTTTTAATCTCATTAAGTCTTATGGTTATTTCTTTAATTCTATCTTTAATAAATTTATTTTCTAAAAATTGAAACCTTTTTATACTATATTTACTTAAAATTTCAATAATCTTTTCTTTATCTTCGTTCATAAATAGAATGCCAATAAATATCTCTTTTTTCTGTTCTAAAATCTTCTCTACTACTATAGGAATATTTAGCTCATCTACCTTTGAAATAAACTCCTTATAAATAGCATATTGAATACTACCAAAAATTACTTCTGTATACTTTAGAGAGGATATCTCTCTTTGAGTAATATTCACCTCTTTAAAAGGATAAATCCGCTCTAACTCTTCCAAAAGTATCTGTTTTTCCTTTTTTAGAGCCAATATTTTATCCTCAATACCATGGCAGATATCATAGAGCTTTTGCCAACTAAACTTTTGCTTTAGATTTTTAATCTCACTGTTATCAAAAAAAACCTTTGGAGAAAAAATATTAACAAGCCCCTGTCTATGAGAAGAAAACTTTTTAAAAAACTCCATAATATATTTTATTTTGATAAGCTCTTCTTCAGAATACTCAACCTTTAACCAGAAACCCTCTTCAACCTTCTCTCTTAAATCTACAATCTGTATTTTCCCCAACCTCTGAATAAAACTAAGCAAAGCATCCCTTTTTTCATTCGTGCTGATTATTTCAATTTTAATCATATCAGAAATTGGCATCTACTCGTCCTTTTTTCTTAATAATTACCTTTTTATAACTGAAATGTTAAAAGTTCTTTAAACAACTCATTCACAATATCTACTTTTTTCTTTTCTTTATTTTCTTTTATTTTATTTATCTCTTCCTGCGTTTGTTTCTTTATCACTTCCACTTTTTTTTGAGCCTCTTGTTTTTTTAAGTTTATTTTCCTGTTTTTTTGTTCTTAATAGATATATAAATATTTGGATTAAAAAATTTAATAATATTTATACAATCTTCAATATATTCTTTTTCTTTACCCTTATTAAAACCAAATGAAAAAGAAATACCATATTGTTTCACATCATTTGATGTCTCAAATGAACCCTCTGCTAACCAATAACCAAATAATCTAAACAATTTATCAGTATTATATTTTATAGTATCAACATCAACATCAAATGCTAATGCAAATGTTT
>CAYYAU010000328.1:0-1851 GCA_964469765.1 uncultured Clostridia bacterium
TAGGAGTTAATGGGAAGATTCTTTCAAAACAGTATGGCAGAGATATTTATACAGAGGAGGATAAGTTATTTAAGACATACGGGTATAGTAGAACAGGCTGTAGTTTAGATTTAGGAGTAAAGTTTATTTTTGGAAGGTATAATATAGGAATTTTAGGAAGGGATTTGATTGGTTCTAATATGGATTTGAGTAAGGATACGAAAGGGTTGATTTCTTCTTATAGGGTAGGTGGAAGTTATAAGGCAGATAATATGGTTTTTGGTTTAGACTTAGGGATATACCATAATGGGTTTAAGTTTTTTGGTGGCGCTGAGAAGTTATTTTTAAATAACAGGTTTGCGACAAGAATAGGCATAGGGTTAGGAAATAGGGAATTTTCAAATATAAGTATAGGATTAGGGTATTCTCATCCGAAAGTTCTTGAAGGGTTTAGAATTGATTATGCATTTATATACCCACTTTCAGGAATAAAGGATACATATGGGACGCATAGGGTAGGAATTAACA
Organism: uncultured Clostridia bacterium; assembly: GCA_964469765.1. Taxonomy (GTDB): domain Bacteria; phylum UBA6262; class WVXT01; order CAYYAU01; family CAYYAU01; genus CAYYAU01. The sequence continues at coordinate 508 of CAYYAU010000328.1, forward strand.
TGGGTTTACCTAATTTTGTTATTGTAAGAAATGAAAGTATCCAAGACAAAATAAATAAGTATTACTGGCGTGCAATGAATTATTATAGACAAGCAAGATATAGAAAGGCAATAAAGGAATTTAATAAGGCACTAAAGCTTAATCCCAAACATCAAGGTATTTTAGAAATGATTAGGGAATGTGAGAAAAACATATAGTTTTCTTGATTTATTATTAGATTGACAATATTGAAGGTATATGTTAATATAAATATAGAAGTAAACAGTATACTGCCCAGTTATACTTTTAGTCAAGATGGTGTAAAGGATGACTAAAGAAAAGGTGGAAAGAATATCAAAAGGTCTTTTGACCGCTGGTGAAATTGCTAAACTTTGTGGGGTGCTTCGTTCCACAGTCAAGTATTACACTGATATTGGATTATTAAAAGTGAAATCCTATTCACAGGGCGGACATAGACTTTATGATAAAAAGAAAACATTGGAAAGAATAAAAAAAATTAGACAGTTTTACTCAGGAAAAGAGACTCTAAAAGAAAAGATTAAAAAGGTTAAATGTAGAAGGGGGTGAAGTGAAATATGAGATCACAGAGGAAGTTGAGAATGAAAAAAGGGCTCTTAACAATTGGTGAAATTGCAAAAGCAGCTGGGGTTCTCAAATCAACAGTTCGCTACTATACTGATATTGGTATTTTAAAGGTTGCTGCTTATTCTAAAGGTGGTTATAGATTATATAAAAAGGATGAAACATTAAATATTATACGAAAGGTTAAACCAGTTAATGAAAAAAGAATTACATTAAAACGAATAAAAGCATTGTTGGATAGAATGGGATAATTTAATCTTGTTTAACAGGTGAATTAAGATGAAAAGGATAATTATACTAATATGTATTTTTGAATTGATTTTTTCCTCTTTGTTGTTTTCACAGGGTTCTTTCTCAGTTATAAATATTGAGCCATCAATTATCTTTACTCCAAATGGCGATAACCATAATGATGAAATAATTTTATATTACGAAAATCCGTATTCTTCCCCAATTGCAGGTAGAATTTATGACCTGTTTGGAAGATTTGTAAATGATTTAGATAAAAATGAAGAAGAAGAATGCCTAATATGGGATGGAAAAGATATAAATGGAAGAAAAGTCAATGCTGGTATATATATTTATCAGATTGAGTGTGGCAATAAAATAGTTAAGGGATTTGTCATTGTAGCAAGGTAATAGATTAAATGAAACAGAATAACAAAAACAATAGAATGAGCATATCAAAAACTCTAAATAAAACTGGGATTATATTACTGTCTTTCTGTCTTTTGAGTTGTGTTTTTTCTTCACTGATACATG
>CAYYAU010000329.1:0-1850 GCA_964469765.1 uncultured Clostridia bacterium
AATATAACTTTCCAAAAATATCCCTGGTTTAAAATTATGGAATTTTACTCAATGTTTATACTTTATCAAAATTTAATCAAACAGGAAATAAGACAACTGAAAAAAATAGCTTTGCTGGGTAATTGGTTGGCCATGGTCTTATTGACCACAATTCTCTGTTGGATACTTCATTTTGCATTAATTGACTATACTGCTAAAACAGTTCAATATATTATTATAATATTAATTTATTCGACATTTCTGTTTAATATAGGAGCATTAATAAATAAAAGAGCTCATAATAAACTTTTTTTTCAAATGCTACCTCTATCATTTAGACAAATCTATCTGGCTATTTTATGTACAGATTTATTTTCATTGAAAAATCTGTTCCCCTTTGGGGCATTAATAGTAATGGTTGCTCATTGTACCCATACTGTTTCTCTATTCATATTCACAATTACTTATGGGATATGCATGCTGTTTTTTTTAAATGTTTGGATACAAAATCTGCTCAATGTTCTTATTTTTCTTAAGATCGGAAACAAAAAGATATTTACCGTATTATTTATGATTTTTTCATTCATTCCTCCTTTTATGAAAAAAACATCTATTAATTTTGAGTTGTTCTTTGAAAAAATCTTCTATTATATACCTTTAAATTATTTCCATTACATTATCACAGTTCATCAAAATAACTTAAAAATTTGGTTTAAAGGTTTCTTCTTTATGATTCTAATTTTTATTCTTGGTCTAATAACAGGATATTTTCAAACTAAATTCTTCTTAAAGAAAATATGAAGGAATATTTTACAATTACACTCAAGCTTGCTTACCGAGAACAAAAATTGACTGATTATTTTATTGCGATATTAATGATTATTGTTCTCTTTTACAGCCTACCTCCGTCTATCATAAACTCTTTAAAAAAAAGAATGGATACATTTTTTTTCATCCTTATAATACTTTTGCAGTTGGATCTATTATTAAACCTTCTCTCATATTTTCATCAGGAAGAAATTTTCCATTGCATACAGCCCTGTAATTTTAAGAAGCTCCTATTTTCCAGAGAATTATTCTGGTTTCTGACAGCGCCGTTACCACTTTCAATCGTTTTTCATTTTATTAATCCTTTTAAAGGGGAAGAAATACTGAAATATCTTTTGCTACTCCCGGTCATTTACACCTTGGGAGTATTTTATTCTACAATTATTTTACATTGGAATTCCAGAAAGTTGAAACCTATATCTTTTATTTTTTTGATACTCATTATTAAAAAAGTCTTTCTTAGTATGGAAAATATAATGTTGTCCATTTTATGTGGTTCAATTTTCCTGACATTAAATATTTGGATAATTTCAATAGCAGAAAAACTATTTTACTTGAATAGCTTTGAGAATTCAATGAACTTTTTAAAAGATTCTATCTAACAATCACATTTTAAATAAAGATTGTGAAGGGTAATTAAAATGAATAATGTTGTTGAAATCAAAAATTTTACCAAAGTTTATAGGAAAAACATAAAGGCAGTAAGTAATTTAAATTTAAAAGTTCCTCTAGGCAGCTTTTTCGGTTTAATTGGACCAAATGGAGCGGGAAAATCAACCATTATCCATTTTATTACCGGACTAATAAAACCAACCATGGGCGAATTGTTTCTCTTTGGTAGAAAAATCAAAACTGATGACTTTTCATACAAAAAGAAGGTAGGAGTTGTCCTCCACAAACCTTCCTTCCTTAACAAATTAACAGGTAAGGAATATTTACAATTTGTGGGTCAAATCAATGGTCTTGAAAAAACGACTATCGAAAAAAGAACCCAGGAACTCCTGGAATTATTTGAATTGCCCGCTAAAGGGAAAAAATATATT
>CAYYAU010000330.1:0-1838 GCA_964469765.1 uncultured Clostridia bacterium
AATATCCAGATTTGAAACATTCTTGAAGAGCTTACTCTTTTGAGGATGGATTATCAAATTTCCAGTTCCATCTATAAGATAAGCAAAACCGGTTTTGCCTATCCTTGTAGAAATAATCTTTTCTCTTAATCTTTCAAGTGAAACAACCACATATATTAAATACCTCTTCCCAAAAGGATAAAACACATCCAACCGAGGAGACTCCTTTACATAGTATAAAGAACCTATCTGAGGTTCTCCTAAGAATGCTTTCCGAACCAAAGAGTTATTCTTTAGATTCAGGAGTTTCACATTGTTTTCCACATAGGGATTAAATACTTTCATTATTTCCTTACCATTTGCATTAACAATAGAAACTGTCACAAAATCGTTACTACTTTCTAAGAGTGATTTCAGTACTGACTTTTTCTCCTCCCAATTCATCTCCATAATTCTTTGAGAATTAATAATAAAGGAAAGTTTTGCCTCTAAATTATCAATATAATCATTTATTTTTTCTGAAAGAGACTCAGCCAAATGTGTATGTAACTCTAAGATTGAAGATTGCAAAGCCACCTTATTAATACTTATCATTCTCATCCCAACAATACTTAAAGGGACAACAGCTAAAATAATCATTATTATTAAAAATTTATGAAAAAGTTGAATTTTCAATTTTTGCCTCAATTATATACTGTTAGAGTTTAACGGAGCACTACCGTAATTTCTCCTTTAAGGCTTCTCTTTTTAATTATCTCATTTACTTCTTGGATACTTCCTCTAATAACTTCCTCAAATCTTTTTGTCATTTCTTTTACAATAGCCATTTCTGAAAAAAGCTCTAATTTACTTAATATCTCAACAGTAGCCTTTATTCTAAAAGGTGACTCAAAGAAAACTAAAGATTTTTTCACTAAAGATAATTCTCTAAATATTTTCTTAATTTTTCCTTCCTTTCTTGGAAGAAAACCCAAAAATATAAAATCATCGCATTTTATTCCCGAAATAACAACAGCTGAAGTAACAGCCGATGCTCCTGGAATCACTGTGAAACATATTTTTTCATCTATTAACCTTCTTATAAGAGAAAAACCTGGGTCAGATATCAGAGGAGTTCCTGCATTAGAAACTAGAGCGATATGTTTTCCTTTTTTAAGTAGGGTTATAAGATAATCATCTTTTATTTTTCTATTATATTGGAAATAACTCGTTGCCGGTGTATGTATATTATATTTTGTAAGAAGAACCTTTATTTTTCTTGTATCCTCTGTAGCAATTAAATCTACTTCCTTAAGTGTCTTTACTGCCCTAAATGTAATATCCTCAAGATTACCTATAGGAGTTGAAACTACATAAAACAATCCAGCCAATTAATCTTCCTTTTGATTAATTAAATTTTGTCTTCAAAATTCTTTCTGGATAGCACCTTTACAAATGCATCAACAATGTAAGGGTCAAACTGCTTCCTTTTCTGTCTTATTATCTCGTCAATGGCTTGTTCTTTACTTAATGCTTTACGATAAGGCCTTTCAGATGTCATAGCATCATACGCATCAGCTACACATATTATCCTTGCACCTAAAGGAATTTCTTCTCCTTTTATACCTTCTAAATATCCATTCCCATCATAATGTTCATGATGATAAAGAATTAATGGAGCTATATTCTCAAGAAACCTAATAGGTGCAATCATCCTTTCTCCAATTAAAGGATGGGTTTTAACAACCTCATACTCCAATTCAGTAAGCTTCCCTGGTTTAGAAAGAATACTCTCATTGATTCCAATTTTCCCAATATCATGTATTAGCGCAGCATACTCTATATTCTTTATTAACATAGGAGACAACCTCATCTCCTTA
>CAYYAU010000331.1:0-1835 GCA_964469765.1 uncultured Clostridia bacterium
TAGGTAGAATGTCAAAGCAAGACGACGAAGATTCCATAATAGATTATATTTCTGGACAAAAAGTAAAAGCTACACCGGAAGAAGTAGAAGCAGTTCAAGTTTTTGCCAAAAGATTAGTTGAAGAATATACTTATGAAAAATCTCAAATACAGACTCGCCCTCAGTTTCGTGTAAAAATATCTCCTTCGGGTCAGGAAAAATATCCTGTTGATATTACAGTTTTCAATTCATCAAGAAAGACTTATGATAATGTGTATATGTTAGTTGAATGTAAACAACCTAACAGAAAAGATGGCTTAAAGCAATTAAATATTTACTTAAATTTAGTACCAAGTGTTCAAATTGGTGTGTGGTTTAATGGTAAAGAACACTTGTATTTGAGAAAAATAATAGATAAAAAAACAGGAACAGTTGGTTGGGAAGAAATACCAGATATACCTAAAAAAGGTCAGAGAGTTGAGGATATAGGACTCTACAAAAGAAAAGATTTAATAAAACCGATTAATCTGAAAGCTACATTTAACGACTTAAGAAATCATCTCGCTGGAAATATTACAGGAATAACACGGGATGAAGCTATTGCACAAGAAATTATAAATCTTCTTTTCTGTAAACTGTTTGATGAAATAAATACTCCACCAGAAGAACAAGTTAAATTTAGGGCGGGCGTTGACGAACCAAAATCAGAAGTTAAAAAAAGAATAATAGAATTATTTGATAAAGTAAAAGAGGAATATGATGATGTATTTGATACAGATGATAGAATTAAATTAGATGAGGATTCTATTGTTTATGTTGTAGGTGAATTACAGAAATTTGCTATTAACGAAGCAGATAGAGACGCCATTGGAGATGCCTTTGAAGTTTTTATCGGACCTGCTTTAAGAGGTGGTGAAGGACAATTCTTTACACCAAGGAACGTTGTTCGTATGGCCGTTAAGATAATAGATCCAAAACCGGGTGAGTATGTAATTGATCCTGCTTGTGGTAGTGGGGGATTTTTAATAATTGCACTTGAACATATTTGGGATAAAATCGAAAAAGAAGGAAAAATCAAAAAATGGTCACAAGCAATGATTGCAACAAAGAAGAAAGATATAGCAAATAAGTTTATTAGAGGTATAGATAAAGATTCTTTCTTAGCAAAGGTAACGAAGTCTTACATGGCAATAATAGGGGATGGTAGAGGAGGCATATTCTGTGAAAATACTCTTATTGAACCAAGCGAATGGAAGGAAAAAGTCAAGAGTAAAATAAAATTAAATAAATTTGATGTGCTTTTTACAAACCCTCCATTTGGTGTTAAAATACCTATTAAAGGTGAGAAAATATTATCTCAATATGAGTTAGGATATAAATGGAAATTCGATAAAAAAACTGAAAAATGGGTAAAAACGAATAAAATTGCTGATAAGAGACCTCCACAAATTCTTTTTATTGAAAGATGTCTACAACTCCTAAGGCCTGGTGGTAGAATGGCAATAGTCCTTCCGGATAGTATTGTTGGGAATCAAAGTGATGGTTACATAAGAGAGTTAATTCTAAAACATGCCAAATTAATAGCTGTGGTTGATTGTCCTCCAGAAACCTTCCAACCAAGTGGCGGTACAAAGACAAGTGTTGTATTTCTAGAAAAGAAAAAAGAGGGTGAAAAAATAAGAGACTACTCTATTTTCATGGCTGTAGCGAAGAAATGCGGTCATGATAGAAGAGGGAAACCCATATTCAAAAAAGATGAGAATGGTAAAGTAGTTCCCGATGACGATTTCCCCTCTATTGTTGAAGAATATAAGAAACTTAGAGGCGAAAAATAATGTACACAACTGAAGTTATGT
>CAYYAU010000332.1:0-1834 GCA_964469765.1 uncultured Clostridia bacterium
CAAACAATAAATTTTTAAACTAGTTTCAAGATTTAATTCTAAGGTTTTATCTGAATCAATCAGAGGCTAGTAAAGATTCAGCCCATAACAGCAAAAGGGAAGTTGACTGTAAAGAAACCATAGGTGTCTTACAATGCCAAAAGTCAGAATAAAATTAAACAGCACAGAAATTGAAATGCTTAATAATATTTGTAATTCTATAAAAAACATAGCCAAAAAATCAGGAATAAACATAAGCGGACCTGTGCCATTACCAACAAAAAAACTTAAAGTAACAACAAGAAAATCGCCTTGTGGGGATGGAACAGCAACTTTTGATAGATTCGAAATGCGAATCCATAAAAGGGTTATAGACTTACCGGCAAATGAAAAAGTCCTTCACCACATAATGAGGATGAAAATTCCAAAAAGCGTTAATATTAAAATTGAAATAAAGGATTAACAAAAGGCAAAAACTAAAATAAACAACACAAAAGCTTATAAAAGGCATTTTATAAATAAATATATGGAAAAAGATATTGGAAAAATAAAGAAAAATGATATGGTTGATATAGTTGTAAGAGTTGATGACTTTGGAGGGAGAAAAGGGCTTACAATTAGAGAATTCATTACTGGTGACAGATATACTGGATTTACAAAAGCAGGAGTAAAAATTCCAGCAGCTGATTTCCCCAGTTTCAAGAAAATGATCAATTCAATTTCTGAAGAAGACATGAAACAAGAAGAAAGTGGAGAGTTGCCTCCAGAGCAAAAAACCTTGGAAGAAACTCAAAACGAAGAAAAATCAGAAGAAAATTTGCCTGATTATTGAAAATACCTAAAAAAATAGATAATAGAATCCGACTAGGTCTTTTTGAAGATATACTCAAGTATAAAAAATTAATTTTAAGATAGAGCTTCCTTATAATGTGCATTTAGATTTTAGATAACTCCTAATTATGAATACCCATTCAAAACCGAAACATTTAAATAGTATAATGAATATATATTCATAACTAAATTAGCCTAAAAAGGCAGGAGAAAAAATAAAATGCCTAGAGGAGATGGAACTGGCCCTGCAGGACAGGGTAGCATGACTGGAAGAGGAATGGGTTTTTGTGCTGGCTTTAATGCACCTGGATTTATGAATCCTGGATTTGGAAGAGGATTCGGCAGAGGTTTTGGTAGGGGCAGAGGATTTGCATGGAGAGCTACACAAATTATACCAATACAGCGAGTCCACCCAGCAGTTATAACAGAAAAACAAGAAAAACAATTTTTAGAACAAGAATTAGAAGCTCTAAAGCAAGAAATGAAAGAAATAGAAAAAAGATTAAAAGAAATTAAAGAGTAAATTTTTTGTTTATTTTTTATTTTAAAAAAGATGAAAGAAAAAATAGCAGGAATTTCGGTTTTTGTAAATTTAATTTTAGCAATAGGGAAAATTATAGCTGGGCTTTTGGCAAAATCTGCTTCTGTTTTAGCTGAAGGAGTTCATTCAGGAATGGATGTTATTTCTTCAGGAATAAGTTTAATTGGAATAAAGATTGCTAAAAAACCCGTTGATAAAAAACACCCCTATGGCCATTATAAATTTGAGGTTTTATCAGGACTAATAATAACTATCCTTTTGTTTGCAACTGGAATTTGGATTTTATACAAGGCTTACAGGGGTTTTGTTGATCCGAAAATTATTTCATTAAGTTACCTAGCATTAGGAATAATGTTGTTATCTGCTGTTTTAAACGAAATTATGGCGAGATTGAAGATTCATTATGGTAAAAAAGAGCATTCATTAAGTTTATTATCAGATGGTGTTCATGATAGAATTGATGTTTATACATCGGCGGTGGTT
>CAYYAU010000333.1:0-1830 GCA_964469765.1 uncultured Clostridia bacterium
AAACACAACACCATAAATGTTGACCAATGATGAGTTAAAATCATTAAAAAAAAAGATATAAAAAGCAAACTCTTAGTTAAGATTTTATTATCTGTCATTTCTTTATTAAACAAATAAATTATTAAAGGGAAAAAGAATAGACCAAGAGTTTCTCTTACTGGCTGAGAACTCCAATGTATATGAGGACCAAATACTGTAATCAAAAAGCAGGCAAATAAACTCTTTTCAATGGAAAAATATCTCTTTAAAAAAGAAAAAAAGAAAAAAATTCCTAAACTTGGAAATAACTGAGGAATAAATAAAAAGACTTTCATTACATCAAATTTTAACATACTTATTATAAAAACTAATAAGTGTAATATTGGATAAGCTCCATATTCTGTTGAAAAATTTATTTTATGATTTTCTATTATATATTTAACCTCAAGAAAGTCTCGTAAAGAATCGTCTGTAATTGGTATGGGGTAACCCAATAAATAAGGTAAAATCCTTAAGATATAACAAAGTATAATTATTAAACCCAAAATTTTGTATTCTTTTTTCATTTTTCCTTAATGCCTAATATGCTCAAAATAAATGAAGAGAAGATGGTTTGAATTCCTATTACTACTAAAGTCAAAGCAATAATTGAGTTTTTTACTTGTTGAAGTGCGCCAAAACCAGTATTTATCCATTTTATAAATATTAATAAATAAATTATTATACCAAAAACACTAAGAAATACTCCAGCAATACTTGCCTTTTCTATTGTGATATATTTATAAAATTTATTAAATATAGGAGTGTCTCCAAGATGAACTATTGCAAATGTTTTAGCAAATAAAGAAAATATAATTAATTGATATCCAATAATAATTAATAATGCCGAAAGAAACATCGGATGATACTTAAGTTCTATACCAAAAATCGCTGGTGACCCAAAATATAGCCAAAGCATTGATAATACTCCAATCAGTAATAATGTTAATCCTGGGATAAAAAATAAAAATAGTGGACTGTATAATAACATAAATCTCAAATGGCGCCATCCATCTGTAAAAGATTTCAACTTTGATTTACCTAATCTTTTGTAATAGTTGATAGGTATTTCTTCAATTCTTAACTTCTTTTTTATAGCTTTTATTACCATTTCAGATGCTAATTCCATTCCTGTTGTTTTAAGGTTCATTTTTTCTAAAGCAGTCTTAGTTATAGCTCTCATCCCACAATGTGCATCACCTATTTTCGTTTTGAAAAATAGTCTTAAAATTCCTGAAAGTAAAGGATTGCCTACATATCTATGAAGAACAGACATTGCGTTCTTTTCTATTTTTCCTTTAAATCTATCTCCAATAACAAAATCGTATCCTTTTTTTAACTCATTAATAAATATTGGGATTTCATTAAAATCGTAACTTCCATCAGAATCAGCAAAGAAAATATATCTTCCCTTTGCTTCTTTAAAACCTCTTAACAGCGTTGAACCATAACCTCTTTTTTCCTCATAGATAAGCCGAACCTGCTTTTCTTTGGCAATATTATAACTACTATCGGTAGAACCATTATCTACCACTATTATCTCTGCATCAAGGGTATGTTTTTTAATAACATTTTTTATGTTATCAATACATAAACCAATTGCCTCTTCTTCATTCAAACAGGGAAGAATAATACTTAATTGAAGGAAATTTTTGTTCATTATTAAATTTATTAAAATTGTAGATTATATGAACTCGTATCCGTTAACAAATAAAATTGTACATAGGGTTAACAACACTATTGAAAAAAATGTAAAGAAATAATCCAAAAGTTTACTTCTGTCTGTAAGTAAGGACATACTTAAATATATCG
>CAYYAU010000334.1:0-1824 GCA_964469765.1 uncultured Clostridia bacterium
AGATAATAGGTTGTTACACGTGGCGTTGGCAAATTCCACATATTCTGCAGCCAGAAAAAGAATAAGAATAATAACCGATTATATAGAAAGGAAAAACATTTAGAAAAATTATGATAAAAATTCTTTTCGTTCATCAAGGATTACGGTCATTTGTTAAAAAAGATTTACATATATTAAAGGAAAAATATGAAGTTCGGGAAGTGTGTTTTACAGGCAGAAAGAATTTATTTTTTAATTTATTTCCAAATCTATGGAGATTAGCAAATGGAGTGGTTTGGTGTAATATGACTTTTTCCTGGTTTGGGAAACTTCACGCTTTTTTTGCAGTTTTGTTTTCAAAGCTATTGAAAAAAAAATCAATAGTTGTAGCAGGGGGGGATGATGTTGCTTGTGTGCCGGAAATAAAATATGGAATGGTTTCTTTTTGGTGGAAAAGATGGTGTCCTCTGTTTGTTTTTAGATATATGGATGTTGTTTTAACAGTGTCGGATTGGAATAGTGAAGAAACCATTAGCAATATAAGGCTTAATAGGAATAAAATCAAAAAAATTTACCATGGATTTGATCAAAATGAGTTTAAGAAGAATGAAAATACAAAAAAGGAAAATATTGTTATTACAGTTGGAAATATTAGCTGGGAATATCTTAACCGGAAGGGCATTGAATTATTCGTGTGGTCAGCTTCAGAATTAAAAGAGACCCCTTTTTATTTAATAGGAGATTGGAAAGATAATTCAGTTAAATATCTCAAAAGTATTGCTTCTTCAAATATATATTTGTTGGGAAGAGTATCAGACGAAGAATTAAAAATGTACTTGTTAAGGTCAAAAGTTTACGTGCAAGTTTCACATCATGAAAGTTTTGGGTGTTCTTTGGTTGAAGCAATGCTTTGTGAATGCATTCCAGTTGTATCAAGAAATGCAGCAATTCCAGAAGTGGTGGGTGATACAGGAATTTATGTAGATGAGTTGAGTCCTAAAAATGTTGCAGAAAAGATTAAGTTTGCGTTAAATCTACCATCTTATCATGGGAAAAAGGCAAGAAATAGAATTATCGAAAAATTCCCTTTGGACAAGAGAAGAAAACAAATATTAGAGGTAATAGAAGTACTTAGTAATGAATAAAAGTGTATCGGTAATTTTACCAATAAGAAATGAGGAAAAATATATTTCAAGATGTTTAGATTCAATATAACTTTGGATGTAAATTCGTTTTTGGAAATATTAAAGATAGCAGGCGAATTGGTATGAGAATTCTTTACATTAACCAATATTTTATCCCGGAAGTAGAACCTTCAGCGAATAAGGTATTTGAATTATCTAAAGAGTTTATTAAGAAAGGACACAAAGTTAAAGTTATTACTGGTTTTCCTAATTATCCTTTAGGTAAGCTCTACCATGGATATAAATTAAGATTATTTCAAAAGGAAAATATCGATGGAATAGAAGTTATGAGGGTTTTACTATTTCCTTCTTCTTCCGGAAGTTTTATAAAGAGGATTCTTGGACAGTTATCGTTTATGTTTTTCGCGGCGATTGCAACTTTATTTTCTAAAAAGTCAGATGTAGTTATTTGCAGTTGTCCACCCTTGGAGATTGCTCTATGCGGTTGGTTTGTGGCTAAATTGAAAAAAGCAAAATTTGTTTTTGAAATCAGGGATTTATGGCCCGATGACGCTATTAAATTAGGAATAATAAAGTGTAGTTTATTAATTAAGTTTTTACGATGGGTAGAAAAATTTATTTACCAAAAAGCTGATTTGATAGTTCCTGTATCAAAAGGTTTTATACATTACCTCTTATTTTGTGGTGTTAGAAAGGGAAA
>CAYYAU010000335.1:0-1821 GCA_964469765.1 uncultured Clostridia bacterium
CTCGTTTCAGTAACCGAGCGCACCCGGGAAATAGGACTGCGTAAGGCGATAGGCGCCAAGCGGAGGGATATCCTAATGCAATTTCTGTTGGAAGCCGCCATGTTAAGCCTGACCGGAGGTGCCATCGGGCTGACTGGTGCCTGGCTGGTGACACAGGGAATCTCTCTCATTGACTTTGGTGGATTCAGAATTCACGCTGAGGTCTCACCGCTTATTGTAATTGTGGCAGTCTTGGTCTCAGTCATCATTGGCCTTGTCTCTGGCATATACCCGGCAATGAGGGCAGCCAGGCTTAATCCGATTGACGCTCTGCGCTATGGATAATAGAATAGATAATAGAAATGAACTGGCTTGATATAGTTATCATCGTGGTTATGGTTATCGCTGCCTTTGGCGGACTAAAAAACGGGCTGATTAAAGCCGTTTTGTCCCTAGCTGGTATAATAGCTGGTGTACTCCTGGCCGGGCGCTTTTATATTCCTCTTTCTGAGCAACTGGCTTTCATCCCACAGGCTGGAATAGCTAAGGTTGTTGCCTTTGCCATCATACTAATCGGGGTAATGGTAATTGCTATCGTACTTGCCGGATTGCTGAAGTGGGCTGTCTCGGCGATAATGTTGGGCTGGGTCAATCATCTTGGTGGTGCCATCTTTGGTTTGATACTGGGAGCGATATTCTGTGGTGCCCTCTTAGCTATCTGGATTAAGTTTATGGGTGTAAAGAGCGTTATTGTTGAGTCAGCTATGGCTAACATGTTATTAGATTTTTTCCCTCTGGTGCTGGCTTTGCTACCTGACGAGTTTGGCGCGGTACGCGCATTCTTTCAGTAACGAGTTGTTACATTGAACAGCAGTATGGCTAGCTTTATGCAAGCAAAGCTAACCTCACCGTCTAAAAGCACCAGGATTGAGCTTCAGCACTAATAATAGCCAAACCTCTTCCACATCATCTTCAGACGGTGTGTCAGATAACTAGAAACTATCAGCCACTTTATAGCGGTTGATATTAACTAGCTGTAAACTAATTAATGCTTAACCTGAATAACCCTAGGTAACTGCTGGAGTTTCACCCGGGTGCAGCCCTCGCCACTTCTCCAGTAATTGCTCACGACTCTCCTCATGGTCCGGGTCAGGTACACAAGAGTCTACCGGGCAGACCTCAGCACATCTGGATGATTCATGGGCACCGACACACTCGGTGCACCTATCGGCATCAATGATATATATTGTCTCACCCTCACTTATTGCCTGGTTAGGACACTCTGGCTCACAAGCACCACAGCTAATACAGTCCTCGGTAATTTTGTAAGCCATCCAATATACCTCCTTGATTTTATTCCTTAATAAATCCGACTCACTTCTGAATATCTACTTTGAATTTCTTTCTCAAAGCTGCTGCTACGTGTTTGGGAACAAAATTTTCAATTTCACCTCCTAAACTTGCTGCCTCTTTAAGCAGGCTGGAGCTAACAAACTGATATTCTACGGATGCCATGAGGCAGACTAACTCTAATTCAGGATAAAACTTTTTATTCATCATTGCCATATTGAATTCTCGCTCGAAGTCACCACCCATCCTCAAACCCCGCACTACCGCCTGAGCCTTCTTCCTCCGAGCAAAATCAACAGTGAGTTCGCTAAAAGATTCCACCTCAATATTGGGCAGGTCAACTACTGCTTGCCTCGCCAACGCTACCCTTTCCTCGGCAGTAAATAGCAGGGACTTGTCCGGAGTCTCATAGACCCCGATGATTAGCTTCTCAAAAAGCTTGGCAGCTCTAATGGCAATATCAAGATGTCCACTAGTTATCGGATCAAAGCT
>CAYYAU010000336.1:0-1819 GCA_964469765.1 uncultured Clostridia bacterium
ATGATTGGAATAAATATAAAGTTTCTAGTTCAGTAGAAAAAGATATTATAGATAAGGCTTTTTCTGATTATTTAATATGTTTAGGGGCGAGTAAGGAAAATGTTATTAAAGCTATTAAATCAAGAGCTTATGATTTTATTAGGGAAGGGTTGCCTTATGAGGAAATTTTATCTCGTTTAATAGTTATGTTTTTTGGGGGTTCTGTTGATATTCCAGATATTATAAATGCTTTAAACGAGGTTATAAAATTTGCTAAAAAGAAAGCCCAAGAAGAGACAGAGGAAACGGGGGAAATAGAAGAAACAAGAGGGGTAGAAGAAACAGGGGAAAGAATTTTAGAAATTCCAGAGTATTATGAGAGGATTACTTTCCCTAGTCCAGAGCAATTATTAGCCTTAATAAGACTTTATAGAGTTATAAGATTTGTTTATAGAAAGTTGAATGGTGAATATACTACAAGAGTAATTGAGCCTCATTATCTCTGGTATACTAATAAAGGAAATTTAATTTTAATTGGGTGGGATTATTTAAGGAATGAATGGAGGGCTTTTGATATAAATAGAGTGAGAGATGTAGATGTCAGTTATCGGGGAGAGTGGCTAGAGTTAGGGCAGTTTTTAGCTTTATTAGAAGAAGCTCAAAGATTGGGGGAAGAGTTGCCCTATGATAGTAGGGATGTTTTTAATCCGAGAGGACCTTATTACCAGGAAATAGTTAGAATTAGAGGAAATTTGAATAAAGATTTAAAAAAGTCTGGTTCAGTTTTAAATCTTTTAATTAGTAAGATGATTTCTTGCTTGAGGAGTTTAGAATGTTAAAGAAATATTTTAGGAGCGGGCAAGTAAAATACTCTAACTTTGAAACAGAGAGAGCTATTTGGGAAGCTTGGTCTATTTTGAAAGATATTTTAGAGAGAAAAGATATGCCTGAAGACCTGAAAGGAAAAATAAGGTTGATTGTTAAGGAGCTGGATGACATTTTGGAGGAGGTCTGATGAACTCAGGCTTAAGAGGAGGTAATAAAAGATGAAAAATGTAATAGTGGGCAGGAAAAAAGTTTCTTTAGATGATGATTGGGGTAAGTATGAGGAGTTAGAGGAAAAGAGAAGACAGATAGATAAGGCTATTGAAGAGATTTCAATAATTAGAGAGAATTTAAAAAAAGTTTGCGATGCTACTGATTTTGTCAAAGATTTGTCATTTGATACTAAATCAATTTTAAAAGAAATTCCTGGTTCGGGTACAGATATAGATAAGTTAGACGATGCTTTAGGAGAAGCTAGGGGAGTATTAAGACATTATTACGGTCTGTGGCTTAATTATGATATTCTTGCGAATTTAGAAGATGGTTTGATGAGATTAAGAGATAGTATAGATAAACAAATTAACGAGTTAGAATTATCTGAAGAAGGATGAAAATATTAGTAGTAGATACTGGATTAGCTCTTGATATTGTAAGGCAGTTGTGTAAAGAGGGTAATGAAGTTTTATATTTTTTAAATTGGATGAAAGCTCATCCTGAAGTAGAGGATTTAGCTTACGGTGATGGTTTGATAGAGGAATGGGGTGCGAAGAGAGTAGATAATTTCTGGCATTTGATTGATGATGTTGATTTAATAGTTTTTACTGATATTGGCTGGGGGGATGACATAGATTTTTTGAGAGAAAGAGGGTACATAGTTTTTGGAGCAGGTAAGGAAGGTGAAGAGTTAGAAAATGACAGAATGTTTGCTAAAGAAGTTTGCAAGGAATACGATTTAGATATTCCAGAGACGAAGGAATTAGGAGTTTCCGAAGCAATAGATTTTGTAAAAAAACAA
>CAYYAU010000337.1:0-1816 GCA_964469765.1 uncultured Clostridia bacterium
GGTTTTTATGAACGAAGTGAAATAAAAATCTTAGCCCCGAGCAATCGGGGTTACCTCGCCGTTTTTTAGTGGCGGGTTAGACCTCGCCAATCCGTAGTGGCGGGGTTTCATTTATCTTAGGTTTTTATGAACGAAGTGAAATAAAAATCTTAGCCCCGAGCAATCGGGGTTACCTCGCCGTTTTTTAGTGGCGGGTTAGACCTCGCCAATCCGTAGTGGCGGGGTTTCATTTATCTTAGGTTTTTATGAACGAAGTGAAATAAAAATCTTAGCCCCGAGCAATCGGGGTTACCCTGTTGCTTTTTAATAGCGGATAAGTAGAATTTTATACCAATTCTTTTAACCGCTTAACTCTTTCTTCTACAGGTGGGTGAGTACTAAAAAGAGTTGCTATTCCTTTTGTTTTTAAAGGGTTTACAATAAAAAGATGGCTTGTTACATTATTTGCAGGAAGAGGTATTCTTCTTGAAGCAAAGTGAAGTTTTTCTAAAGCATTCGCTAATGATAAAGGGTCTTTTGTTAAATTAGCACTTCCTTTATCAGCAAGATATTCTCTACTTCTTGACACAGCGAGTTGAATAAGTAATGCAGCAATTGGTGCAATTATTGACATAACTAATAGCCCTAACACATTATTATTTTTATCCCTTCCACCAATACCGCCAAGGATTGCTCCCCATCTAACCATATAAGCCAGTAGAGTAACTGCACCTGCTAAAGTAGCAACTACAGTTGCTACTAAAATATCCCTGTGTTTTATATGAGACAACTCGTGACCTATAACACCTTTTAACTCCCTTTGGTCTAATAGATTTACAATCCCCTCAGTTAAAACCAAACAAGCGTTTTGTGGATTTCTTCCTGTAGCGAATGCATTTGCAGCACTATGAGAAACAAGATAAACCCTTGGTATAGGGATGTTTGCTTCATTACATAGTTGTTTTATGGTTTCATATATTTGAGGAGCCTGCTGTTCTGAAATTGGTTTTGCTTTATACATAGCAAGGACAATCTTATCAGAATAGTAATAACTTACAAAATTCATTATCCCGGCAAATATTAGTGCAATAACCATACCTGTTTGTCCACCAATAGCCTTTCCTAACCAGAGAAGAATAAAGGTTAATGCTAACATTAGAATAAAGAGTTTAAAAATATTTTTCATCTTTACCTCCCAATCTTCTACATTGAGCCGTAATTTTATAACACAAAAAAAGAATTAATTTATCTATCTTAGTCTTTTTTATGGTTTTTATTTTTTCATTCCTTTATTAATCCATAAACCATGAATATTGCAGTATTCTCTTGTAGAGACCTCCTTTCCTTCAGATATTTCAAAGATTGCTTCCGGCTTTTCTCCAGCTTTAAGGAACTTTCTATGTACAGAACCATCAACAATGAGTTCTATCCATTCAATGTAATGTCCTTCTTCCATAGGATGCAAAGCCTTTTCTCCTATTCTTACCACATAACTACTGCCTTCTCTTTTTATAAAAGGGACATGCTTTTCTAATGAAGTCTCTGCAGTTTGCTCCATAAGTAATTTCATAGGTTGTCCACAGCAAACAAGCTGTCCTATTCCTTCGTGTAGGACCTCTACAATATTTCCACATATTTCACACTTGTAAACCTGCATTTTCTGAGTCATTTTTCACCTCCTCGTATGATGTTCACACTCAACTATTAAATTTTAGAGTTCTTATCTCCTCAATTGTCTCATCATCTTATAAAAGCCTCTTTCTTCAAATTCACTATCAATCTGTTCTGTTTTTTCTAAATAATCTTTTAATGGTTTCTTAATATCAAAAAGATAAAC
>CAYYAU010000338.1:0-1812 GCA_964469765.1 uncultured Clostridia bacterium
TTCAGTATAAGCAGATTTGCCGTTATCTCTGTGCAATACACCATTTTTATACCACTCTTGACTTCTTATTTGCCCGATTTCATAATATTCAATGTAAGCTGGTTTATCATTATCCCTATGTAACTTTCCATTTTTTCGCCATTTCTGACATTTTATTTGTCCGTTAGGATAATATTCTGTGATAACATCATTCTTCATTTATTCTCTCCCAGTATTCTTGTAGTTCTTCTCGTACTCCATTTTTATAACGATATTGACATTCTATTTGTCCATTTCTATAATGTGAAATGTATGCAGGCTTATTATTATCTCTGTGTAATATATCATTCTTACACCATTTTTGGCACCACAATTGTCCATTTTCATAATACCATATCAAAGCTGGCTTATCATTATCTCTATGTACTTTATCATTTTTATACCATTTTTGATATTTTATTTGACCGTTTTTATAATACTCAATATAAGCTGGTTTATCACCTTCTCTATATATTCTCCCATTTTTATACCATTTTTGATATGTTACTTGTCCGTTTTCATAATACCATATTGTAGCACACTTATTTCTATTTCTGTGTAATTTACCATTTTTATACCATTTTTGACACATTATTTGTCCATTAGGATAATAGCATACTAAAGCTGGTTTATCATTATTTCTGTGCGGTATACTATTTTTAATCCATATTTGATGTTTTATTTGTCCGTTAGGATAATATTCTGTGATAATATTAGATCTCATTTTTTTTTTAACTTTTCCTTTAATTTTTATTTAAGAAACTAATTATAGCTCAGAAAGATTCAATTTTGCCTGATTATAATTATTTTATCTTTCTGTTTATTTTACTCAGAAAGATTCAACTTTGCCTGATTATAATTAATTTAATTCTTTTCTATTATTTTAAAATTTTTAATTTATTTTTGTTCCTGTATAAAATCATTACACATTATTTTATCTTTTGAATTTAATATAATTTTGCCATTTACTTTACACAAAATAAATTTTTTACCACTTATATTATTAAAATATTGACAATTTTTACAGTTATCACAATGATTAAAAAATGATATATTACCACTTAACTTCTGTATTGTTTTATACCTATATTTTAAGACTTCTTTTATGTGGTATTCATTATATTTAATATATTTTGTCAATATCATTTTTTTACCTTTTCTTTGATAAAATATTTATTAAAGCATTAAAGCATTTATTCCTACTCTACCTTAAAGGTAGAGTAGATACAAACACTTGTCATTCGCCAACCCTTACCTGTGCGACTTCCAAAGGTGTTCCAACTGAGATGCCAGTCAACTTTGCGTGGATACCATTTCGCTTGAACAATGATTTTAATCCTGCGGTAAGATACTTGGGCGCTTTTAGCCCTAGTTCCTCGTAATCCTTCTTACTAATTTCAATGACTTCGCCGTTCTTCAAGTTTTCTACGGCTTCCCGCAACTCTTGACTGAGTTCGATCTTGTTTCCCCGTGTTGAGTGCTTTGCTTCAGATTCTTTCACAATTCTGAACATTTTAATCACCTCACTTATTAAATTTAACAACTTTTTCTACGCTTAAAAATTTATTATACCTTTGGTAATATCTCTTGTAAATTTTATTATTGCTTTTTAAAAATTTTAAAATACTTTTATTTTTATTCATTTTTATTTTATAATATGATATTTTGTATTATTTAATTTATGTATTAGTTTACTAAACGCTATATTATATAAAACTAAATATATAAATGTCTTTTTTAATCCAAGTAGTAAAAATATACTATATATTATTTTTAGTACTGTGTATTTAAGCT
>CAYYAU010000339.1:0-1811 GCA_964469765.1 uncultured Clostridia bacterium
GCCTTAGGTCTAAGGAATAAGGACTTTGGATATAATGCCATTTTTTATTATCCTAAATTCGGAGGAATTCAGGCATTGCCAAATGCCTTTTTTAATAAATTGAGTAAAGAGAAGGTGTTCTTAAATGCAACTGTAAAAGATATTAATTTGAAAGAAAGAACTATTTCCATAGAGAAAAAAGATAAGGTCACAAAAGTGAAATTTGATTATTTAATTTCAACTATTCCTTTACCAGAGCTTATTATGAAGCTTAATCCTATCTCTAAAAAGGTGATAAAAGAGAGTAGAAAACTAAAATGGAACTCAGTTTTAAATATAAATTTAGGAGTTGAAAGACAAAAAATTTCTTTAAAACATTGGATATATTTTCCTGAGAAGAGATTCTTTTTTTATAGGGTCGGTTTCCCAATGAATTTTTCACCATATGTTGTTCCAAATGGTAAAAGCTCTATGTATATAGAGATTTCATATAATCATTTCCTTCCTTTTTCTATTAGAGAAGTCATAAAAAGAGTTATTTCTAACTTGAAGGAAATTGGTATAATTAATAAGAATGAGGCAATTATTACAAAGAAAGTGTTACATTTACCTTACGCTTATGTTATTTATGATAAGAATTATAAGAAAACTGTTGATTTTTTGCACCGTTTTTTGTTAAAACATAATATATTTTCTATCGGAAGATATGGAAAATGGGAATATTCGGATATGGAAACCTCTATACTTCAAGGTAAAGAAATTGCTGAAAAAATTAAAAGGTATACTCATACATAGATTTTAGAGGTAAACTGCTTTAGAAAGGAGTCCTTATGAGGTGTATTGTTACAGGATGTTGTGGTTTTATTGGTTCTCATTTAGCTGAGTCTCTTTTGGAAAAGGGGCATATTGTTATAGGTATTGATAATTTCTCTTCTTTTTATGATAAAAATATAAAAGAAAAAAATTTAGATTTATTGATAAAAAATAAGAATTTTATTTTTTTTAATGAAGACTTGCTATCAATTAATTTTTCTAAAATTGGTAGTGTTGATTTTATTTTCCATCAAGCTGCTCAAGCAGGAGTAAGAAGTAGCTGGCAGGATAATTTTAAAGTATATGTGCAAGATAACATCCTTACAACACAAAGGCTTTTAGAAGGGGTTTTAAAATTTTTTCCTACACTTAAGAAATTTATTTTTGCTTCATCATCTTCTGTATATGGTGATTCATCTATACCAATGAAGGAAGAAAATATATTAAGACCTATTTCACCTTACGGGGTTACGAAACTTGCAAGTGAAAACCTGGTATGTTTATATTCAAGGAATTTTAATATCCCTTTTATTTCATTAAGATATTTTACTGTATATGGGCCAAGGCAACGGCCTGATATGGCTTTTCATAGGTTCATAAAGTCAATCTTAGAGAAAAAAGAGATTACAATTTTCGGTAATGGATTACAAACAAGAGATTTTACTTATATTAGTGATATTGTTGATGCAAATATTTTAGCAATGGAAAGTGATATAAAAAATGAGATTTTTAATATTGGTGGAGGAACACAGTTAAGTATAAATACTGTTATTTCTATTTTAGAAAGGTTAATTGGTAAGAAGGCTAAAATTGTATACGAAAAAAAGGTCAAAGGAGATGTAAAGGATACATTAGCTTCTATTGAGAAGGCTAAAGGGATTTTGGGCTATTCACCAAAATTTTCCATTGAGGAAGGACTTAAAAAAGAGATTGAATGGATAAAAGAAGTATATTTTCCACTCGAATATCAAAAGTAGGTCAGGATGATAGTGGAGATCAGTTTTTACTGAAAAAGACAA
>CAYYAU010000340.1:0-1794 GCA_964469765.1 uncultured Clostridia bacterium
CCTTGAACTATTTAAATTCATTTATCATTCTGTTATCTGCAATTGAGTCCGGCTTTATCCAGACTCTGGTTGAGTCTGGGGCTGCTATCCTGCCTCCAGGGTGTGGACCCTGCCTTGGTCTCCATCAGGGAGTGTTGGGGAATGGAGAAGCCTGCCTGTCTACTGCCAACCGCAATTTTAAGGGGCGAATGGGTAACCCTGAGGCTTTCATCTATCTGGGTAGCCCAGCTACCGCGGCAGCTACTGCCATAACTGGTGAAATCACTGACCCCAGAGAGGTTATTTAGATGCTTAAAGGGAAAGCTTTTAAATTTGGCGATAATATCTCTACTGACCATATTACGCCCGGACGTTTGGCTCATCTCAGAAGCAACCTTCCTGAGCTGGCAAAGCATGTCCTGGAGGATGCCGACCCCACCTTTGCTTCCAGAATGAAGGCAGGCGATTTTGTAGTCGCTGGTAATAACTTCGGACTTGGCTCCAGTCGGGAGCATGCTCCCCTGGTTATCAAAATAGCTGGAGTTAGTGCTATACTGGCTAAATCAGTAGCTCGAATATTCTTTAGAAATGCTATTAATCTGGGGCTCCCGGTGCTGATGTGCGACACTGCTCTCATTGATGATGGCGATGATCTGGAGGTAGACCTGGCTGCGGGGACGGTTAAGGATATGACCAATGGCAACCAGCTCACCTTTGGTAAAATTCCAGAGGTGATGCTCAATATCCTCAAAGAAGATGGGCTTATCCCCTATATTCAAAAGTACGGCGATTTCAGGCTATAGCTTGTGAGTTGAGGGAAATATACCAATGGCTTATGATATTACGCTTATTCTGGGCGATGGCATAGGACCTGAGGTCATAGAGGCGGCTAAAAGGGTTCTGGAAGCAACCGGTGTCATCTTTCGGTGGGACCTGGCTCATGCCGGTGGTAGTGCCCAGGATACGTTTGGCACACCCCTCCCCGACTCTGTACTTGAGTCCATCAGGAAAAACAAGGTGGCTCTTAAGGGACCAATTACTACACCAGTGGGCTCAGGTTTCAGGAGTGTTAATGTAGCTCTGCGCAGGGGGCTGGACCTTTATGCCTGTGTCCGTCCGTGTAAAAGCTACCCCGGAGTTCCCTCCCCATTTAAAGATGTAGATATCGTGGTAATAAGAGAGAACACTGAAGACCTCTATAGCGGCATTGAGTTTGAGAGAGGAACCCCCGAAGCGTTAGAGCTTTTGAAGCTGGTCTCAGAGACAAAAGGAGACGTGGCTGGAGAGGACTCTGGCATCAGTCTAAAGATTATTTCTGAGACCGGCAGCCGGCGGATTGTCAGGTTTGCCTTTGACTATGCCCGGGCTAACCAGAGAAAAAAGGTAACCGCAGTCCACAAAGCCAACATCATGAAATTCTCCGACGGGCTATTTCTGGCTGTTGCCAGGGAGGTTGCCAGAGACTATAACGATATCGAATTCGATGATGTAATTGTGGATAACCTGTGTATGCAACTGGTGCGGCACCCCTTGCGATTTGACGTGCTGGTTCTACCCAATCTTTACGGCGACATTATTTCTGACCTATGCGCCGGACTGGTGGGTGGATTGGGGGTAGCTCCCGGGGCAAATGTAGGCGATAACATAGCTGTCTTTGAACCTACACATGGCAGTGCTCCTAAGTATACCGGGCAAAACAAGGTAAACCCTCTGGCAACGATGCTTTCTGGAGTTATGATGCTACATCACCTGGAAGAACTGGAGGCTGCGAACAGGTTAGAGGCAGCTATAGCGCAGGTCATTGCTGAAGGCAAG
>CAYYAU010000341.1:0-1788 GCA_964469765.1 uncultured Clostridia bacterium
GAAACATGCTTAACAAGAATAAGATTCCATGGCAGGCTGCTGAGCTTGGAAAAGTTGATAATGGTGGTGGTGGTACTGTTGCTAAATACTTCAGCCGATTAGGTATGGAAGTAATTGATCTTGGACCTGCTGTTATGAGTATGCATTCACCATATGAAGTCACAAGTAAAGTCGATATCTATTCAACGTATCTAGCATACAAAGCATTTCTAAAGAATTGATTCTTGGTATCTCTACATATAACGAATAAGGCCACTCGCTCTTAGAACCATGTGTGTCTTTAACTTTTCTTTCACAGAATAATAACCTTTTTCATTTCATGTATGAGATGCTTCGAATATTTCTCCTGAGTCTATAGGTCCTTTCCATTCGCTGAAACTACCGTCATCCCAGTCCCACTTATAATATAGCTGATCACCATCTGGATCTGTGGCACTTGATGAATAGGTAGATATTTATTACCAGATTTTCCACTAGTCGGTCCTTAAGGTTGAACAGGTTTACTTGGCTGTCTATTTAGTACCTTGATAGAGTAAGTATTTGTTGATGAAGCTTCCATGTCATCCCTGTCTTTAACGGAAACAGTGATTGTATACGTTCCTGTTTCACTGTACATATGTTGCGTGATGATAACTTTTCCACTATTACTATAATCTGTTTCAGTAGTTCTACCGTCACCCCAGTCAATTGTATACTTAACCAAATCGTTGTTTGGATCTAAACTGCATATTTTAAAAGAGTAAGCCTCGTTTGGATAACTTGTTTTTGGTCCATAGATACCAGCAGGTGGAGGGGGGCAATGCCATTGACTTTAATGTATTCAACTAATCCAAAAATGGTAGAGTTAGCTATGTCAAGATCTTAGAAGATCTATGTAAAATTATCATATTTTCGTAAGTATTCAAAGTTATTTTTGGTCTAAGTTATTTATGCTTGTTTTTGTTTTATCAATGAGCTGATTTTGCAGTCACAATTGCGGAACTACTGTTTATGGTAGAGAGTATGTCACTCAATTATAATGAGATGCCTCTCAATTTTTTTTATCCCACATATATAAGATTAAAGTACCTAAACAATAAAATAGAACGACCATAGTGAAAAATCCTGCATATACCATTGGATTATCTATTATTTTTTGATTATGTTTTTCAAAAATTTTTTTCTGTTCTTCTGTCAGATTATATTGTTCTAAATCGTTATCATTTCCTTGATTTTGAGTATTTAATACAAAATAAAAAACTGATAAAACAAATATCCACCATATTGTCGAATATGCTATCATCCATTTTATTGTCTTTTTTTTCATCTTCTTACATTATTACAAATTGTTTGTTTTTGTTTTAATATTTTTGGAGATTAATGCCTTGTGTAATTATTTTTTTAAATGACTGAGTTCTTTGTATCTATCAGGTGGATAGGATGCAAAAAACTAGTCAAAATAATGAAGAGTGGAGAATGTATAAAGAAGTTAGTGTTCCATGGGTTGAATATGATGCCCATAGACTTGGTGAATGTGGAAAGATTTTAGATATCAGGATATTATCTCATGAGCTAGATAAGCCGGTTCAACGGAGAGAATTTAAACTTCCAAAACTGGTGGTTCTTCTCTTATTTAAAATATTGTTCGGTGTTTCCTATCGGACAATAGCTAGTGCTGCCAATGATCTGAAGATTTATCAAACACTTGATATGAAGAGAGCACCGTGTTATAAAACCATTCAGAACACCATGAGTTATTGAAATAGCTTGAATACTGCGTGGTCTGAAACCAAAGGTGTAAGACCCGCA
>CAYYAU010000342.1:0-1783 GCA_964469765.1 uncultured Clostridia bacterium
TTGCTCCTTCAATAATAATATTTCTTGGTCCAGTTACATTCATCTTCTTATTTTCAACACAGTAAGCCTTTTCCCAATTTTATCATTCTTTTTTGGGTGGTCAATTGTATAATGTAATCCTCTGCTTTCTTTTCTTTTAATTGCGCTTTCTATTATAAGTTCAGAAACAGTAATAATATTCCTCAACTCAATAAGATCAGCTGTAATAATAAAATCCCAATAGTATTGATGAACCTCTTTCTTTAAAATCTTTATTCTTGTTTTAGCTCTTGCAAGCCTCTTATTTGACCTCACAATTCCAACATAATTCCACATAAGTCGTCTAACCTCATCCCAGTTATGAGAAACAACAACGGATTCATCACTATCTGTTGCCTTGCCTATATACCATGGTTTTATCTTTGGGAATTTAATCCTTTGAATATTTTTAAGATTGTCTTTTATCTTCTCAGCTGTTCTATATGAAAATACAATCGCCTCTAAAATAGAGTTAGAAGCAAGCCTATTTGCGCCATGCAGTCCAGTACATGCAACCTCACCTATTGCATAAAGAGCCTTAATGTTTGTCCTTCCACTTGCATCAGTAAACACTCCTCCACAAGTATAATGTGCCGCAGGTACAACCGGAATTAAGTCCTTTGTGATATCAATACCAAAAGAAAGACATTTTTTATAAATATTAGGAAATCGCCTTTTTATAAAAGATGGCTCTCTATGGGTAATATCAAGGTATACACAATCAGCTCCTGATTTTTTTATTTCAAAATCAATTGCTTTTGCAACAATATCCCTTGGAGCCAACTCTCCCATTGGATGATAACTCTTCATAAAGGGTTTACCATTGTCTAACCTTAAAATACCACCCTCTCCCCTTACAGCTTCTGAAATAAGAAACGATTTTGCATAAGGGTGGTATAGACATGTAGGATGAAACTGAACAAACTCCATGTTTGCAACCTTTGCGCCTGCTCTATACGCCATAGCAATTCCATCACCAGTTGCTGTGTCAGGATTACTTGTATAGATATACACCTTTCCAGCACCACCTGTAGCAAGAATAGTAAACCTTGCCAAGAATGTCTTAACAATGCCTTTTTTCTTATCCAAAACATATGCTCCCCAACATCTTCCATCCTTAATTATTAAATTTACCCCTATATGGTGCTCAAAGATTTTAATATTATTGTGCTTTTTTACCTGATTTATAAGTTTATTCTCTATTTCCTCTCCTGTAAAATCCGCATAATGCATTATTCTTCTTTTAGAATGTCCACCCTCTTTAGCCAAATCAAACTGGCTTTTGTCCTTTTCCCATAAAGAAAACTGCACTCCCCAATCTATAAGACTCTTAATCCTTTTTGGGCCATTCTCAATAACCATTCTTACTATACTCTCATCACATAAACCATCCCCAGCCTCTAATGTATCCTGAATGTGATACTCAAAATCATCCTCTTTCTTCTGAACAACAGCTATACCACCTTGTGCATATTTTGTATTAGACTCGGAAATCTCCTTTTTAGAAACAATATTTATTGAACAAGCCCCACCTATATTTAATGAAAAACTTAAGCCAGCCACTCCACTTCCTATAACTAAACAATCACTTTTATAAATCATAGTTTTATCCTATTAGGGTTCCCATATTATGTAAAAATATATATTATAACAAATTTAGATAGGTAGTCAACACGAAATATTACATTCAAAATTGCCTTATATTTTTATAAAAATATATGGTCTTAGGTGTTTACTAAAGACTAAAAAAGTTGGATAAATTAAG
>CAYYAU010000343.1:0-1776 GCA_964469765.1 uncultured Clostridia bacterium
TTTTTCGAAGAACATTAAAGAATTTTAGAATACTGATATAGAAGCGGAATAACGCGGATACATAATTCAGCGTTAATCAGCGTTGCTATCCGCGTCTATCAGCTTCTAATCTTTTATTTCACCAGCCTCCCGATGCACCTCCACCTCCACTCATTCCTCCTCCAAAACCACCAAATCCACCACCAAACCCACCACCACCTGATGACCAGTATCCTCCTCCCAAGAAAAAAGGGAAAAGGAAAATCCTCAAACTAAAGAATATAAAGAAGAAAAAAAGAAACAATAAATTTGATAAAAGCCGAGATCTCTTAACTCTTTTACTTAATTTATATTCTGATGGTGGCAACTTTTCAAGCTGACTTACCAATATTCCTGCATCCTTTGCAATGATGTTAGAGATTGTAGCAACTGCCTGCCAAATTCCTTCGTCGTAATTTCCTTTTTTGAAATTCGGTATAATCTTCTGTCTTATAATCTCCCCACACAATCCATCAGGTAAAATTCCTTCTAATCCATATCCAACCTCTATTCTTACCTTTCTTTCACCCAATGCAATTAAAAGTAAAACACCGTTATCTTTCCCTTTTTTCCCAATCCCCCATTTTTCAAAAAGGTCAACTGCATAGCTCTCAACAGTTTCTCCCGCTAAACTCTGTATCGTCACAACTGCTATTTCAGCGGTTGTCTTTTGTTCTAAATCTGTTATCAAGGATGAAATTTTATTTTCGTATTGATAGGAAATAATATTTGCAAAATCATTTACATATCCAACAGGTTTAGGAAATTTCGCAGCACATAAAAATAATAAAAGAATAAGACCTGGAATAAATATCTTTTTCATATTTTCATCCTGTCTATAATAAGTGAAAGTTTTCTTAACTCGCTTGTATATTGACTAAACAGAGTTTCTATATCCTGTTGAACTTTTTCTCCCTTTTTTAGTTTCCATACTGTCAAAAAAACCTCTTTTGATACATTAAACTCTTTATTTAGTTTTTCTATAATGATTTCCCTTTTGTTTGTTTCAAAATTACTATCATTCAGTTTAAGTATATACTTGAAAATAGGTATCAATGAAGTAAAGGAACTAATTAATAAATTTCTTATCTCTTTTTCTTTCATTCCAATTTCTAAATATACCTGCCGTAAACGAATAAGTCCACCCTTTATTTGTTGTTCACATTGAAGTCGAGTGTTCTTCGGATTTACAGGAAGTTGTCTAAACAAATCCTCTCCATAAACAACCCTATAATTCTGTTTAATTTCTAAAAATTCAATTGGAAATACATCTGTAGATGAACGAATATATTCTTCCGTAAAAAATAAAGGGACAACAATACCTTTTTTCCTTCCTTCATTTACAACCTTCAAACTCTTCTTTAAATCAGAAAACTCAATATTCTTTAAAACAACGATGATATTGATATTTGATTTTCCAACAATAAAGTCTTCACCAATTGCACTACCATAGATTACAACTGAACGAAGATTCTCTTTGTGTATATCCTTTAACTTCTCGGAAAAATTAGATACCGTCCTTACAACCTCACTGTGTAAACCCGTTAAATTCATTATACCCCCTGTGTAGTATTAGCCAGTTTTTTTTATTTCACTGGCTTACCGGTTTTACCAAGATTAAACTCTTTATGTATAGCCTTTATTGCTTTCTCAGCATCATTCTTTCTAATAACACAAGAAATTTTTATTTCAGAAGTGGCTATCATTTCAATGTTTATTTTATTTTTTGCTAATACGGAAAACATCCGTGAAGCAACT
>CAYYAU010000344.1:0-1775 GCA_964469765.1 uncultured Clostridia bacterium
CCGAAAGTTTCTTTAGTGGTCTATATCTTACTCCTTTAGAGCGAATAGAGATTAATATTTTCTCTAAAGTTAACCAGTCAATAAGGTTAAGGAAGAATGTTATATTTTCAGCATTGATAAGTGTTTCCTTTTGAATTAAATAGGAGGTTCCAACAACCGCTATTCTTGAGAAAGGTGACTGTAGTAAAGGATTGAGTTTAACTGTTTTATCCTTTATTTTTGGGAGTTGGTGTTGATTATAATAGCTTTTTATCTTTCCTTGGATAATACTTGCAAGTGTATACGGTCCATCAAAGCCTTTATTAGGTGGTGAATACTGTCCAAATGGGTTTACATTATAAACAAAAGAATTAATCCAACTTCTTTCCGAAGAACGTATAATATTAGTAATTAAGGTATTTCCCGGTTTTTTAGTTTCTATTGCAGAAACAAAAGGAAGTGTCACAGAACTTAATGCCTTTACAACAGGATGAAACTTATCAATGTTTGTTGATAACACAAAGAAGGGGTAGTTTATAAAGTTTTGAATAGTAATGTATCCTTGCCTTGTTTGAAGACCTATTCTTTCATTAGATAAGTCAAGCACAAGCCCTTTTTTAAAGGATACACCGTAGAATTTTAAGAGTTTATCTAAGCCTGTATCAATTTTCTTTGCAGTGAACTTTTTAATATCAACATCATAATTATCAATAAAGAATGCAACACTTTTTCCTTTCATTAAAAACTGGTCTATTGCATAAATATCCCAATCACCAATCTTCTCTTTTGGCCCTAGTACAATAAGTGTTTCAATATCATCAGGGATATACTCACCTTCTTCAATCTTTATAGTCCTTACTTTATAGTTTCTTGAAATAAACCTATCCAAACCTTCAAGGTCCTTAAAGTAATCTGGTTCCTTATGGCCAGAAAGAAAACCTATAGCCTTTTTACCAGTGGATGTTATTCTTTTTATTGTAGACGTAATATCGTATTCAATGCCTGTTGGGTCCTTTATAAAAGGAAGTATTTCTTTTTTATCTTCATATAAGAAAACAAGCCCCATGTACCCTTCCTTGACTTCATACTTGTCCTTTTGAATCTGTGTAAACTTTATAGGAGAAATACCTTGCATCAAGGCTTCTCTACGAATTTCGTCATTCTTTGTTGGGTCAAGGAACTCAAACCTAACTTTCTTATGAGAGTAGATATGGTACTCTGATAGTAGGTCCTTTAGATACTTTCTGTTGGTTTTATACGGTTCAGGAATGTTTTCTGTAAAGTATGCTTTTATTAAAACAATATCATCTAACTGCTTTAAGATATCTTTACTGGCTTTTGAAAGAGAATAGATTTTTCCTTGAGAAAGGTCTATACGGAAATAGATATAATAAAAAATATAATTTAGGACAAAGATAATTCCAATAAGAATACCTACAGATAAAAATGAAAAACTGCTTATTTTTTTAGTGTTTATTTCCATTTCCGTTTACCAATATGATATACTACTAGGATATTAAAGATAAATATTAAACTTAAATAATAAATAATATCCCTAATATCAATTAATCCTTTAGATAGAGTAATAAAATGAGTATCTAATCCTAAAATCTCCAATATTGTACTTAATCCAGGCAGTAATCCTGTAACCTTCCCGAGCATAAAAAAGAAAAACGAGATGATAAATGCAATAATGAATGATACTATCTGATTTTTAGTAAGTGCTGAAGCAAATAAGCCTATAGCCACTAAACTTCCAACAAGTAAGG
Organism: uncultured Clostridia bacterium; assembly: GCA_964469765.1. Lineage (GTDB taxonomy): Bacteria > UBA6262 > WVXT01 > CAYYAU01 > CAYYAU01 > CAYYAU01. The sequence goes on from CAYYAU010000344.1 coordinate 1,749, forward strand.
TTAATCCAAAATAAGAACCAATAACTA
>CAYYAU010000345.1:0-1775 GCA_964469765.1 uncultured Clostridia bacterium
TAAAAAGCCATTAAAACACTCCTAAAAATTTAGTTCTATATTATCTCCTTGACAAATTTAATTTTTATGGTAAACCTTTATTAATGAAGAAATAACTCTTATTATGGAGGTAATGATGAATAGAAGAGTTGGTGTTAGTTTTATTTGTTTATGTTTAATTTTTGTATCATTGTTGCTTAGTAAACAGTCAAGACATATTGGCGAACAGAGAATGCTTGATGTAAACATTCAGTTTTTTAATGCTTCTGGTAAAACAATTACAAATGCAAATGGTGTGTACTACTATTTCTGGGGATATGTGATTCATGAGGATAAAGTTTATCCTTCACGCTACTGGGGTGAATATCCGCTTTATTTTGTTGGAAGAAAAGCTGGAGTAAAGGTTACTATTACAAATAGAGGTCCACGCGCTAAAGCAAAGGTAAGAATAAAAACAGAAGCATATGTTCTTCTTCCGAATGGTTCTAACGGGGCAACTCTAATGGCTCCTAAAATTATTGATATCGAAGTTGCTCGTGGTCAAACAAAAACTATTGATGCTTCGTTTTTAGTTCCTGATGGGCCCGACATAGACTCTGGTTTAGACAGATTTCTTGTTAAGGTTTTACATATCAATCATGGCGGTGGACCTGGAAATTCAGAGCCTGGTCTGATTATGGTTAAAGAAGGCGTTTTCTGTCCCCCTAAATGAAAAAACAATAAAAACATTCCTGATGAAGTTTATCATATCTTAACTAAAAGATGTCGCTGTATTCTTTCCTGATAGTTGCGTAATATCTTTTTCTTGTCTAAATTCATTTGACTTCGTTCTGGAAATATAATATATTTTTAGAAAGGGAATTTTATCTGCTTTATTTTTATCAATCCAGTTAAAGATGGATAAAAAGGTAATAAACAACTGCAGATTGTCCATCATAGTAATAACGTTTTATCTTTTAGCCTTTCCTTCTGAGATAGTTGCTTCCAATAGAAATATTATTGAATTCAATAATTAAGTTTTTCCCATATTGTAAATAAAATTTGGTCAGATAGGCCCATATACTAGAAAAATAGAGGGGGTATAATGTTTAAGGTCTCTAAACAAGTAGTCAAAGTGGTAATAAAAAAGTCTTTTTATCCTTTTATTATTCTTTTATTCTTGTTGGGAAGTTATATGTTTTATATATTGAAGATATCTCCCACAGTATCCATTCAGATTCAAAAGGATATAAAGAAGTATATTGTAACCGCCTTTATTATTTGTATAGTTTTTATTATTCAGAGAATCGTAGGAGCAATTCTGAGTTGGTATAAAGAAAAAGTTACTGCTAAAACTAAAACACAACTTGATAATAAGTTAATTCCTCTTCTTCGTAGAGCCATTAAGGTAGCTATTTGGGTAATTGCACTGCTTATGATTTTGCCTCTATATGGAATAAACATAAGTGCATTGATTGCTGCTTTAGGTGTTGGTTCTTTAGCTATTGCTTTAGCTGCTCAGGATACTATTGCAAATATCATTGCAGGATTTTTAATTATGATTGATGTCCCGTTTAAAGTAGGAGATAAGATTAAACTTCCTTCAGGAGAGCTTGTAGAGGTGTTAGAGATTGGAGTAAGAAGGTCTAAGTTTTTATCTGAAGATAAAGCAATTGTAATCGTACCTAACTTGGAGTTAAGTAAAAGCAAAATTATAAATTATAGTAATTAGAGATTGCCTTTTGATATCTGGGGAGGCGCTTATGAAGGAAACCAGAATATGTAAGTATTGCGGAAGAAGGTTTAGTAAGAAAATG
>CAYYAU010000346.1:0-1770 GCA_964469765.1 uncultured Clostridia bacterium
GTTATTAGACTATCATCTGACTGAGCCGGGTCTATATGAATTCCAGTTGGAATAACCAGCACTCCCGGCTCTTTTGGTGACTCAAAATATAGAATCGGCTCCACTGATAGCCTTCGTTTCAGCTTATGAGCCGGCATCTAAAGGATGCTTGAGAGCCCATCTATGTACCGGACACATGAGCCACGGGCCTGTGGTGACCCCAAACCGCCCGGATAAGTCATTTTGTAAATTGAGACTCCGATGTTCCTGGTTAACGGTATTGGCGGTATAAGTTGCTCTGGCATTTCTATTCCTTCCCCTTTGATTATGCTTAACCAGCCACCTTTTCCTGCTTCTTTTCTCAGGCTGTAGGACTACAGATTATGTCAAATACGAGAGCTATCACATCTGAGTGACCGCTAGCCAAACTTGAGGCTAACTTTGTAACCGTCCTTTGCCATTATAATATAAAAAGGAGTCGCTTCGAAAGCAACCATATAAGAATATTATCCAGGAAGACAGCCTGATATTCGGTTTGACACTCTACAGAAAGAATGATAGACTTTGGACTTAGTCTCAGGACAGGGAATGATATCTACTCAGACGGAGGTTTAGAAATGGCTTGGGAACTAAAGAAATACCCGATGTATTACGGTGGGGTTAGACAGACCTACCCTAATATAAAGCTGGGGATGTCCTTTCTCTCTAAGTCTGTTATCGTTGGCAACATCATCTTTCTCTCTGGCTTTGATGGCAGGAGTTTAGAAACTGGCGATGTTACCTCTGACAAGCTCGAGGAGCAAATGGCGGTTTGCCTTGACAATATCAGATTCGCCCTTGAGGAAGCTGGAAGCTCTATAGACAACCTTGTCAAGAACTTTGTTCTCCTGAAGAATTTTGAGGACTGTCCACGCATGTGGAAGGCTATGCTAGAGTATTATCAAAAACACGCTCCTGACTTAGTTGAGGAACCACCAGCCATTACTGTCACCCAGGTAAGTTCTCTAGCCAAACCAGAATGTTCGATAGAGATAGACTCAATAGCAGTCATTTCTAAAGATGAACCCGGATGGGAAATGAAAAAATACCCGATGTATTACGGTGGCGTAAAGCAGGTTTATCCCAACGTAGAGCCGGGGATGCCTTTTCTATCTGAATCCGTCACCGTTGGCAACCTGATTTTTATATCTGGTATGGCTGGTGAGCATCCGGACACGGGTAAAATAGAAACCAGCGTCTTTGAAGAGCAGATGCGTATAGCTCTTGACAAGGTCAGGTCAGCCATGAATAAACCAGGGAGTTCCTTGAGCAACATCATTAAGACACTGCACTTCATAACCAGATTAGATATACTCCTGGAAGAAGCAAAAGACGTGCATCAATCATACAGTCCTGCCTCAGACCGCCTGTGGAAGTCAGAGCTGGAGTATTATGACAGGTATGCTCCTTTTCTGCTGGAGCAAGAACCAGCCAGCACTTTTCTTAAAGTACCGTCACTGGCTAACCCCGATGCCCTGGGACAGGTAGAGGTTATCGGCGTCATCTCCAGATACAGACCAGGCTGGAGAGTAAAGCAATACCCGTGCTACCTTGCCAAGAGAGGCTTCCCGCGGCATATCGGTGATATAAGGAAATATTATGCCAATTCTATAGTGGTCGGGAACCTGATTTTCGTCTCCGGTCAGTGCCCTTTCGACCCGGTTACCGGCAAATTTGAAACTGATGTTTTTGAGGAACAAATGGTAATAACTCTTGACAATCTCAGGGCAACCCTGGAGGAAGCAGGAAGTG
>CAYYAU010000347.1:0-1766 GCA_964469765.1 uncultured Clostridia bacterium
ATTATTATAGCCTCCCTTCCCTTGAGTTTCTCTCTTATAGTATTCTTCCTTTATTTTTCTATCCAACCAACTACAATAATCATCACGAAATGTTGTTACCCCTGCACATTCCTGACAAATTCTCAGTTTACCAGTTACTAAAGCCTCGCATGCTTTTCTCACACTTACACCTTCCTCACCATTTTGAAGTCTTTGGCACTGAGTAATATCTGAATTTTTAATGGCCTTCATCATAATAATAAAATTTTTTGTCAACCAATCGTGAGCTAAATTTTCATCTAAATTGATAACTGCTCTACAATTCTCTGCGTCCGAGGCTTCTAAAGAATTACAAAAAGAGGCATCTCTTCTCCTATATGCCTTAATGAAATTTAAAAGAGTTCTTTCGTCTCTCTTCGTATCCATTAGCCAAAGTGATAGTAACTCTCTTGGAATAGATTCTCCTTTCGCTAATTTAACCCAGAACATATACCTCTTAAATTCCTCATAACATTGTTTACGCAGATTCTCATTTATTAAATTATTACATTCTCTTATATTATCTGTAGTCATTGCCCTGCAGATAAAATAATTCATAAAAAGCTTATTGTAGTCTTTCCATTCCTCCCTATTTAAATCTATACGCTGGATATCAAAATTTCTTATACACTCTTCACGATTTTTCCAAGGAAGATTTTCCGCCTGAACAAATTCATACCCAGTAATAACTAATAAAACTAGCATCCATATTAAAACTATTTTTTTTATTCGCATTATCCTCCTTTTTTAGTTATTATATCACCCCACTTACCCATTCTTCAAATATATATCTGGCTGAAGTTTGTAACTTCTTAAATAAATAGTCTAAAATAGAAGAATGAATCTGACATCTGAAATTCTTACTAGAGTTGGTAAATAAGTTTCCCTCCACTGCATAGTTATAAAGGGGGCATACACCACAATAAGGTTTATAAACACAATCGCTACATTTGGGGATATTATCAAGACAGGAAGCAAGACAGAAAGTTTTAACTATCTCATTATCTATTAGCTCTGAAAACTTATTTTTTAATACATTGCCCAGCTTAAAAGATTCATCTCTCAGACCCGCCGAAAACATCCTTCCCTCATCACAAGTATAGACATCTCCATTAAAATTATAAGCTAGCTGGCCTATACCTGCACCACACGGAGAACGTATATCTAGATAACCAGGGTCGTTATCGGCTAATATCTTAACTAAAAATATCCAAGCAGTCCTTTCAAAAAATCTTTTCCCTTTCCTATTCAATTCTAAAATATAGTCTAAGGCTTTCCTATAAAAAACCATAAATTTCTCACTAGAAAAACTTAGGTGAGGCCATACTTTCTTCTTATTTACCCCGAAGGGATTTACCGGCCGTAAATGTATTCCATCTAAATTTAAGTTTATAAATTCATCTATTATTTCAGTAGGATATCGCAAAGAAGGCTTAGTAATTGTGGTTAAGGCATTGACTTTATATTTATATTCTCCTCTTTCTCTCTTTTTATTAATTATCTTAATCCACTTTACTGTATTCTCATAACTATCAATCCCTTTTATAGTTGAAATTCTATTTTTATTATGCAATCCCTTTGGTCCATCTAAGGAAGTGCATAAACTTACATCATTTTTTATTAAATAAGTTAATTTTTCTTCATTCATATAGGTAAAGTTAGACACTAAAGAAAACCTTAAATTCTTTTTATATTCTTTATTCTTCTTTTTGGCATATTCAACAATAAACTTTATAATCTCAAAATTT
>CAYYAU010000348.1:0-1761 GCA_964469765.1 uncultured Clostridia bacterium
TTTAAAAAATGAAAAATTAAAACTTCCTCAAGGGTTTATCTCAAGTATAAAAAGTATTACTCCTGAAGAAAAAAGTAAGTGGAAAATAAAAAGTTTCCATTTACAGATTGCTAAGGATAAAGATTTTAATCACATAGTTGTAGATGAAATAGTCAGTAAAATAAAACAGACTCTTGATTATTCTCTTGATGATGGGACGTATTACTGGCATTTTTCTTTTATAACCGAAGATGGAGTTGAAGGTAATTTTTCCTTTCCTAATAAGTTTATTAAGGACACCATTCCACCTTCTTTAAAGATATTCTCCCCTCAGGATAATCAAGAGATTGCTCAGAATTTTGTTAAAGTAGAGGGTCAAACAGAACCAAACTGCGTTGTAAAAATAAATCAGAATAAGGTTTTTGTTAACGAAGAAGGAAAATTTGTTGGAGTGGTTTATCTCACTTTAGGAAAGAATGCTATACGTGTTCAATCTGAGGATTCTTCTGGTAACGTATCCATCAAAAGGATGGAAGTAACCGGGCTTCCCGTTAAAAAGACATCTGGGTTCTTCAATAAATTAAGTGTTGGTTTAAGTGTGATAGCTGTTATTTTAGTTGTTGTTATCACTGTGTTATGAAAAAGATTTTAATTATTAATTCAAATATTGATGAGAGATTTAAAATAAAAATCTGTCTCCGGAGATATAATATACAATGGATAGAAGCAAGAAACGGAGAGGAAGCTATTAATAAAATAAAAAGTATTATTCCCGATTTAATTATAACAGAGTATGTGTTAGGAGGAATGAGTTGTGAACAGACTCTTAAAAGAATTAAGGATAAATTAGATGTCCCTATTATAATTATTGCTCAGGAAGGGTTTGAACTTCAGATAAAACAGATGAGTGTTAATATCTATTTGAAAAAGCCTATTATTGAAGAGAAACTAATTTCACAGATAGAAGGTTTATTAGGTAAATTACCATTAAAGCAAGTAGACGAAAAGCCAATAATAAAAGAAAGAAAAATAAAAAGAAAAAGAATCAAAATTGTAATTGCTGATGACCAAGAAGAAATAAGGCTACTTTTTAAGGCAATCTTGAAGGATAGTTTTGATATTATTTTAGCGACCGACGGAGAGGAGTTAATAGAAAAGGTTAAACAGGAAAAACCAGATTTGGTAATTTCTGATATTGTAATGCCTAGACTTAGTGGCTATAAGGCAATAAAACAACTAAGACAATACAAGTGGTTTGAGAACACTCCTGTGATATTTAATTCGGGGCTTGTTAAAGATAAGGACCTTTACGAAACATTAAAGCCACCGGGTCCGAGTGTTTTTATTTTGAAGCCATTTAATAAAGAAATTATTATCTCTCAAATAAAAAATTTTCTACAAATATAATGAGTGTATCTTTTATTTTTCTTTTTCTAAGAATTATTTTTGTTTATTTGTGTGAGATATTGTTTGTTTTCCCACATAGATTTGTTGAAAGAGAGTTTTTAAATAACCTTATTCATACCATTATTTTTGCAATTTTGTTGTTTGTTGTCTTTATTCCTTTATTGAACTATAACTTAATTTTTTGGTATATTATTTTTTTAAGTATATTATTTTTTGTTTTACAGTTTTCTGCGAGGGTAATAACATCTCCTATTTTAAGTTTTATACAGACAGGTATTTTTATTTTTTATGGGATGCTAATAAGTTTTTGGGCAAGATTTTTTCTCTCTAAATTAAATAAAGAAGCATCTATTCTAAAAAAGGTTTACTATAATA
>CAYYAU010000349.1:0-1759 GCA_964469765.1 uncultured Clostridia bacterium
CAACCATGTCGCGCAGGTGAAAAACGACGCATTCCTGACCTTTGTCCATAACACGGTTGCTCATATTGGTAGTGCTGCTATCTATTTCGACTATAACCTGCCCGGTCGCCAGCCTGGTAGAGGCGCATACGTTGACGGCTGTATCTTCCGGGAAACGCCGGTCGTATTCTACGGGATGGATAAGGCCGCCGACGTGAACGTGAATAATTCAATTCTGCCAAGTCAGTGGCACCACCTCGGCACAGGTAACATCGACGCGGACCCGCTGTTTGTCGACCCCAACGGCGACTTCCACCTCAAGCCCTGCTCGCCGGCGGTAGGCACCGGGCCCTGGGGGCTGGACATGGGTGCATACGTGCCGGCGGGAGCGGCCATCTGCGGCGAGCCGGACGGCGTAACCTATCACACCGAGGCTACCCTTACCGTGGGCGGGCCGGGCATCACCCATTACAAATACAGCCTTAACGACCCCAACGGCCCCTGGAGCAAGGAATGGCCGGTGGACGTACCTATCGAATTGACGGGCCTAACTGATGGGCAATCTTACACTGTCTATGTGCTCGGCAAGAACTCTGCCGGCCTCTGGCAGAGCGAGGATAATCCCACCGTCTCACGCACCTGGACGGTCGATGTGAGCTATTCGAGGCTGGTTATCAATGAGGTACTGGCCCATACGCACGGGGCGGAGCCCGACCTGATTGAGCTTTATTACGATGGTCCTGCCCCGCTGGAGTTGACCGATATGAGCCTGACCGACGACCCGCAGCAGCCCCGCAAGTTCGTCTTCAGCAGCGACACCGTCAGCAGCACCATTATGTATCCCGGCGATTATATGGTGCTGTACGGCGACCTCAATACCGACTTGAAGGACCATCTCGGCTTTGCCTTATCTGCCGAGGGCGAGGGCGTATATCTGTACGATAAGCCGGCCCACGGCGGCGGATTGCTCGACTCGGTGGAGTTCGGTCTGCAGTTGAACGGTTGTTCCATCGGGCGGGTAGGCTACGGCGGCCCGTGGAAGCTGACCAGGCCTACCTTCGGCTCGGCCAACATCAGGCAGGCCCTCGGCGACCCGGAGAGGCTGAAGATTAACGAGTGGTTTGCCGACGGCGAGGTGCTCTTTGCCGACGATTTCATCGAGATTTACAACCCTCAGCCCTGTCCGGTCCAGCTGAGCGGGATGTACCTGACGGACAATCCGGTAACCCAGCCGGCCAAATCCCAGATTTCTCCGCTGAGCTTTATTGCCGGTGAGGGCTTTGCCGTGCTCATAGCCGACGGCAGTGATGAGCCGGGCCACGTGAATTTCCGGCTCTCGCCGGAGGGGGAGATGCTCGGGCTGTTCGATGCCGAGCTTAACGAGATTGACCAGGTCCTCTTCGGCCCTCAGACCACGGATGTTTCCCAGGGCCGGACCCCGGACGGCAGCGACCACTTCGAGTTTTTCGCCCTGCCTACGCCCGGCGTTACCAACCCGGCGGCGACCATGGTTAGCTCGACCGAGCTGATCGTCATAGACGACGAATGGTCCTACGAGCAGTCGGGGACAGACCTGGGGACGGCGTGGCGGGCTGCGGATTATAATGATTCGCTGTGGCCGAGAGCTAAAGCATTGCTGTACGTGGAGGGTTCTGCCCTTCCGGCCCCCAAGAACACGGCCCTGACGCTTGGTCAAATCACCTATTATTTTCGCCGGCACTTCCAGCTCGATGCCGAGCCGAACGAGGCCCACCACGCCCTCGTAGCCCTATGGGAGACC
>CAYYAU010000350.1:0-1757 GCA_964469765.1 uncultured Clostridia bacterium
ACAAACTCCTGTGCTTTTTTAAAGGTTGAAGCTCTTATAATCTTTTTAATTTGAGGAATAGATAATGGACTCATACTGAGTTCATCTAATCCCATACCCAATAATAGCAATGTAAACCGTGGGTCAGCTGCCATCTCACCACACATCCCTACCCATTTTCCGGATTGATGGGCAGAATCTACAATATGTTTAATTAATCGTAAAATAGCTATATTTGAAGGTTCATAAAGATGAACAACATTCTCATTAACCCTGTCAACGGCTAATGTATATTGAATTAGGTCATTTGTGCCAATACTTAGAAAATCAACCTCTTTTATTATAATATCACTTATAATTGCAGCAGAAGGAATTTCTATCATAGCTCCTACTTCCAGATTTTCATCAAAATTAATGTTTTGTGCCTTTAATTCTTGCTTTACCTCTTCAAAAATTCTATTTGCCTGACGCAGCTCATCAATATTTGAAATCATTGGATACATAATCTTTAAATTACCAACATCCGATGCCCGAAGAATCGCCCTTAATTGTGTCTTGAATATCTTTGGATGTCTCAAACAAAACCTAATTGCTCTCATTCCCATAAAAGGATTTCTCTCTTCGGAAATGGAAACCTCTTTAGGTAATTTATCTGTCCCAAGGTCTAATGTTCTTATAATTACAGGATAAGGTAAAAGTTTTTCAGCAACATATTTGTAGTTTTGATACTGTTCCTCTTCAGAAGGAAAATCTTTTCTATTCAAATATAAATACTCTGTTCTATAAAGACCAATACCGCCTGCGCCATGTGCCCTTACTGAATGGAGCTCTTCAGGGGTTTCAATATTTGCTACAAGTTCTATTGGATGTTCATCCTTTGTTATGGCAGGAAGGTTTTTTAATCTACGTAAAGCTTTTGTAACTGCAAGGTACTTTATAATCTCGCGCTTATAATTTTCAATCGTAATCTTGTCGGGATTCACAATGACAATTCCTTTATTTCCATCTACAACCAAAGTATCCCCATGCTCTACCTTCCTTGTTATATTCCTCAAACCCACCACAGCAGGAATCTCTAAAGACTGCGCCATAATCGCTGTGTGAGATGTCCTTCCACCAATATCAGTAGCAAATCCTATAACATTCTCTTTTCTCATAGATATGGTGTCAGCTGGTGTAAGACTATGAGCAACCACTATTACTGGAGATTGAATATTTGCCAATGCTTCTTTTTCTTTGTTTAACAAAACCTTCAACACCTTTTTACCAACATCTGTTATGTCTCTTCCCCTTTCTTTTAGATACTCATCCTGAATTATAGAGAATGTTTTGTTTATTTTATCAATTGCCTTTTGTAAAGCGTATTCAGCATTAACTCTATTTCTTGAAATCTCCTCTATCACTTCTCCGCGAAAAGCCTCATCATTAAGAATTAAAATATAAGCATCAAAAAGTTTTGAGTGTTCTTTGCCCAGTTGTCTTATAACCTTTTGTTTAATTCTATCAAGGTCTTTCTTTACTTCTCCTAATGCATAAATAAACCGATTAATCTCACTCCTTATCTGATTAGGAAGAAGCTCCTTTTTAGTAATATAATATTCTTCTTCCTCTAATGGAAAAACTTTCCCTATAACTATCCCTGGAGAAGCTGGGATTCCTTTTAACATCATAACTTCCTCTTTCTTTTTCTCTCTCTTCCTTTGTGAAGATGAATAAATTCTTAGAAGAACATTAAAGAATTTTAGAATACTGATATAGAAGCGGAATAACGCTGATAT
>CAYYAU010000351.1:0-1751 GCA_964469765.1 uncultured Clostridia bacterium
ATAACGTTTAAACCAAATGAAGAAAAGCAGTTTAGTGTTATATTGGGTCAAGCTCATTTAAAAAAGGTTAATTCGTTATTAAATAAATATAGAGATTTAACAACTGTAAAAAAGGAGCTTAATAGTGTAAAGATACTTTGGCAGAAAAGAATTTTAGATAATGTTATTATAGAGACTCCTGAGAAAGATGTTAATTCTTTTTTTAATATTTGGGTAAAGTATCAACTTTATATTTGTAATTTCTGGTCAAGATCCCCTTCTTACTATCATGAAGGTTCAGGTGGAAGGGGATACAGAGATTCTTGTCAGGATGCTGAGTCAATTTTAAGTATTGCTCCTACTCTTACAAAGCAAAAGATTCTTAAAATAGCATCTATCATCCGAAGGGATGGAACATCTGCTCCTGGTTGGTCAGATACTAAAGGGCCTTTACAGCATAGACCAAATAAGGACCATCAGATTTGGCTTACATTTACTGTCTGCTCTTATATAAAAGAAACAGGAGATAAAGAAATTTTGTTTAAGAAAGTTCCGTATATTAAAGATAAATGGATTGGTGGATGGGTGGTGGAGCCAAAATGGAATAAAGGTGTAATTAGAGACGGTGAGGGTACTATATATGAACATCTCTGGAAGAATCTTGATTTCACATTTCACGACGTAGGAAAAAGAGGTTTGCCTTTAATTGGACACGCGGACTGGAACGATGCCATTGATGCAGCTGGAATAAAACACAAAGGTGAGAGTGTATGGTTAGCAATGGGACTTGTAAGGGCTTTGAAGATGCTTAGTGAATTGGCTTTGTTGATTGGGAAGGATAAGGATGCTAAAGAGCTTATTCGTCGAGCAGATGTAATGACAAAAAGAATTAAAAAGTATTGTTGGGATGGGAAATGGTATAGCCGGGGATTTACTGATGATGATATTGTATATGGTTCATCTAAAAATAGAGAAGGTAAGATTTATCTTAATTCTCAATCATGGGCGATCCTTGCAGATGTGGTAGAACCAGAGAAATTAAAAAAGATTCTTTATTCAGTAGATAAGTATCTTAATGGTCCTCACGGCTTAGCTCTTTTTTATCCTGCCTATTCTAATTATAAATCTCATCTTGGAAGAATTAGCATGTTTTCTGAAGGAACAAAAGAGAATGCAGCAGTTTTTTGTCACGCAAACACATTTATGATTGTTGCTTATTGTATGGTTGGTAAGGCTAATAAAGCCTACGAAATTCTGAAGAAAATTATGCCAATCACTCAAAAAGACTACAATATTTACAAAACCGAACCGTATGTGTGTGCTGAATACTTAGTTGGTCCTCAACATCCTTATCTTTATGGAGAAGGAGCGTTTACATGGATAACTGGGACAGCTGGCTGGATGTATATGTCAATGACGGAATGGATTTTGGGAGCACGAAGAGATTATAATGGATTAAGGATTGACCCGTGTATCCCTTCTAAATGGAAGTTTTGTAGAATAAGAAGACCATTTAGAGGAAGTATCTATGATATTGAAATAAAAAATCCAGATGGAAAGGAAAAAGGTGTTAAGAAGATTTATTTAGATGGGAAACAGTTAAAGAGTAATCTTATTTCACATCACTCTGATGGGAAAATTCATTATGTGAAGGTGATTATGTGAAATTAAAAATCAAAAGCAAAATTCGTTAGAAAAGGGAGGTGTTGATGAAGAAAATATGGTTAATTGCTTTGTTGAGTGTAGTAATGGCAAGTATATTCAGTAGTTGT
>CAYYAU010000352.1:0-1747 GCA_964469765.1 uncultured Clostridia bacterium
CATACTTCCAACCAATCCCTGTGTAATTATCCAGTGAGAATTTATAATATTAATTTTTTCTTTTATGACTAAATTTATCAAAGCAAACATCTGAGTTAGAAAGAACAAAGGTATCTGAATTTTAGCTAAAATACTCTTTCTAATATTAGATCCAATTCCACTCCCGTAACAAAGTTTTTGCAACTTGTAAGGATAAAAATATGAAAACCTTTTTATTTTTATTCCTTCTACAATTTCATTTTTTTTACTTTGATAATGAAATGGAGCCAGCACGAATACCTCTAAATTTCTTTTTTTTAATTCCTTAACTAAAGATGGTAAAAATGTTCCAAAAGTATCCCCAGGAAACCTTGGATAACTACTTGTGAGAATACAAACTTTTATCTTTCTCATTATAAAACGAACCCTTTAAATATTCTCCAAAATAAATAAATAAAAAAGGGTAGTGGATCTCGGAGAGATAAAACATCATATCTAACATTCTCACCAATAGGGATAGTTCTAACAGCTTTATTTTTTGAATTAAAAAATAATTTAACTAGAGCCAAAATATCCCTAAGAATAAAACAAGTTTTTATTTTTAAGTTATAATTAAAATTAAAACTAACCTTTTCATTTTTAGAAATCTTCCAAACAAGATAGGGAAAATCAACACCCGAAACCACAGCTTGATTTATTGACCCCCAAACCCTTGGATTTACTTCTATCAAGATAGGTTTATTATCATTAGTAAGTTTAAACTCTACCATCACTAAGCCATGCCAACTAACGGAATTGATTAGTTTTTCTGCTGATTTTTCCATTTCTTTATGGTGGATGCTCATTCTAAATGTGCTCGGCCCTCCAGTGATAGGATATTCTCTCAGTCTTAAATGAGAAAATCTTGCTATAAGTTTCCCTCTGTTGTATACCATAGAAACGCCAGCACCTCTACCGTATATATATTCCTGAACAATGGGATATTGTTCTGAAAATAAAGAATTCTTTTTAACAATAGTATTATATCTTTCAATTAGTTCATCTGGTCTATTAATGTACCATATACCTTTACTACTTGTTGCTTGTCTAAGTTTTATTACACACGGATATATAAAAGTAGCGGCTTTTTCAGGTAATTCTTCAAGATTATTTATAAAGATAGTTTTTGCATGAGGAATCTGTAACTGAGAAAGTTTTTCAGCAAGAAAACCTTTATCATGTAGCATCATCATCTTTTGATAATTTGTTAAAGGAACAATTGTATACTTCTCAATTTCGGATTTATATTTGGATACCAAAAGTGTTTCGATACTGTTTATAGGAAGTATCATATCAACTTTGTTCTTCTTCAAAACTCTTAGTATTTTGTCAATAAATCTTTCGGGATACTTAACTGGATCGGGATATAAAAATCTTTCTTTACAATATTTAGAAAAAAATGAAGGAGCAAGAGTTATTGTTTCTCCCAGTATAACATTGATATTCCGTTTACCCAAACTCCTTGCACAAACTAAAGCTTTAGGGCTTAATGCATTTGTCATTAGAACTGTATTCATAATTTAGATATCGCAATAAGTTAATAATGGGGCATATCCAAAATTTATTCTTGCTTTTTACATATTCTAAAAAACCTCTATAAAAAGATAACTTGGTCTTGATAATATGAGGATGTAAATTAATAACACTTACACCATTAAATTGCGCTATGTCTTCTATACAATTAATCAATACATTTAAGGCAGACTTTTCATCCAAACCAGCATCCCGA
>CAYYAU010000353.1:0-1744 GCA_964469765.1 uncultured Clostridia bacterium
TGATACATGCTGATTTTGAAGAGCTTGGTGTAAGTGCTCGTTCTAGCGGTATGGCAAACGCATATACAGCGATAACAGATACGCTTGAAAGTGCCTATTATAACCCAGCAGGTTTAGCATATATTGAATCATTTCAGTTTAATTGCAGTTATAGTGGTTTTTATTTAGGGTTGACCGATGTTGCTAATTTAAATCAAGGATTTATTACTGCAGGGATACCTATTATTCTTAAAAAAGAGAAGTTTTTTGGCACATTTTCTGTAAGCTGGATTAATTTTGGACTTACAGGTTTTTACTATGAGAATAGTTATATATTTTCTTATGCAAATAGGCTTTCCCAAAGATTATATTTTGGTTTAAATCTTAATTATCTTTCTAAAGGATATAAAAAAGATAATGAGACAAGAAATGACCCGCTTTTTCAGAAGTATGGGTACAATAAGAGTGGACAAAGTTGGGATTTGGGTGTTATTTTTAATATAAATAGGTTTTATAGATGGGGGTTGACTATTAAGAATATTATTTCTTCAAGAATGGATTTAGAACAAACCAACTCCCTTCCCCAGAAGGTTAAGACAGGTATTGGTTATATTGGAAAGGATATAAATTTAGACTTAGATATAATGTTTCAGCAAAAAGATTTTATAATTTCTTCAGGTTTTGAGAAATGGTTTTCCTTTCCAAAATCTAAGAATAAAATTGGAGTCCGTACTGGTTTAGGAATCGGAAATAGGGAGTTTCGAAACTTGAATTTAGGATTTAGTTATTTATTCTCTTCAGGCATAGCTCCTAATGCATTATCTCAGATTGATTATGGATTTAGTTATCCATTGTCAGGTATTAAAAGTACATTGGGGACACATAAAATAAGCTTAACCCTATATCTTGATAAGGTACCTCAATCTATTGAGATGAAAAAGAGAATAGAAGGAAAAAAGATTCAAAAACCTCTAAAAGAAGACCAGATAAAAAAGGAAGTAAAAGAAAAGATTAAAACGATGAAAGAAAGAAAGATAAGTGTTAAGGACTATTATCTTGAAGGGATTGCTCTGGCTCGTTATGGTTTTTATGAGAAAGCTTTAGAGAAATTGATTTTTGTTCAAAGGATAAATCCAGAAAATAAAAAAGTTAAGGATTTGTTAGATAGAATGAAGCTTATAATAGAAATAGTTACTGAAAATATAGGCATTGAAAAAAGAGATTTTCTTTTAAGAAGAAGTATTAATTACTTTCTAGAAGATAATCCATATAAGGCTCTTTTCATTTTATTCTATCTTAAAGAAAAATTTGCTAAAGAAAAGACAATTAATGATTTAATACGGCTTATAAAATGGCAGTATCCATTAATGGCAAAAGAGGAGTTTGCTGCTGCTGGGATGAATGTTATAGAACAGAAACTGTATCGTGCATTGAATTACCTTTACGAAGAAAAATGTGATTTAGCAATAGCGGAATGTAATGATGTATTAGAAGTAGAACCTGAAAATGTTTTGGCACTGATGAGATTGGGTTCTGCTTATTATATATTAGGAGATAGGAGAAAAGCAAAGGTTTATTGGAAGAAGGCTTTGGATATTGAACCAAACAACTCAGAATTGCTTAAATTCTTGAAAAAAGAAAAAATTACCATTCAACCTACACCGAAAGCACAAGTAAGGTTTATGAGTATATCAAAAAATATAAGTAAAATAAAACAGTATTACTCTCAAATAAAGGATAGTTTAAATATAAAAAGAAAAGTAGA
>CAYYAU010000354.1:0-1729 GCA_964469765.1 uncultured Clostridia bacterium
AATATATAACATAAAAAAAAGATTAAAAGAAAGAGGATATTACACACGTCCAGATATAGATTCTCAATTGTTAGATTTGTCAATTGATGCGTGTATGTCTTCTCATCTCTATAACCATCTGAAAGACCAAGCAGAAAAAGTAAATATGAAATTTGTACTTAAACGTTTGGAATATCAATGTATTTTAGCGTACAAACTTTTAATGAAATATATTGAAGAAAATAAAAAAGCTGTGTTAGGAAATAAAGAAACTGTAATTTGTGCTCTTGTTTATGACCCATACTTTGATCTCTTTCCAAATGAAATAAAAGAAAGTGATATATACCCCAGTATGCGGATGAATGAGATATTTGTTATTGCTCCGGAGAGTTTAAGAGGTAAAGTTTTAGAGCAAATAGAAAGAGCCATAAAAGATTCTCAAACTCACGATGTTGAGAACTGGACTGCTACGATTTCTGTCTCTCAAGAGAAAACAAAATTATCTTCGGCACTTAAAGAGATAGCTATTATCAATTATGAAATAAATAGAGATTCTGAACTTCCATTGCCAGCTGGAACTTCTTCTAAAACTTTGCGTTTAGTTGGAGTAGAACTGAATACCTTAAAGGAGAATTTATCAAAGTTTAAAGTATCTGGTGCAAGGATTTTACTATTAAACCTAGAGGAAATATTACCACCCTCTGCTATTTATAAAGATAGTTCTAAACCCATAGGGGAATATATCGAAACAGATACACGCCTTACAAAATGTAGTCGTGGAGGAATTACTGTACAATTTAATTCTCCCAAGATATATCCTCTCAGCTTTAGTCCTGTATGGGAAATAGCTGGATGGCAGATGCGTTTTATCCAATTGGCCCCAGCAGCAAAGTTAAAGTTAAATCAATCTGCTGGCAAGTACTATGTTAAAGTTATAACTGGTAAATTAACCAATATCAATCGTAATGCTTTTGCTAAACAAAAAACAAAAAGGAGTACCCTCGTTACAAATGAATACATTCAAGCAGGTGATGAAGGTGCTATTGTAACTATAATGAAGAAAACAAATAAGGTTCCTAAAATTATTAGAAGAATAGAGGATATTTCTATTTTAGGGCCAATGGTTGATATACTTTCTTGGAAGAACTGTTCTGAATATGAGTGGGGAAAAGATTCATTTAAAGGGGTTCCTTTTTATAATTTGAGAGGCTTTCAGTTAAAGGATAGTCAAGGAAAAGAGATATGTTATATACAGTTATGGGCAGCAGGTAAAGGGGTAAACTGTGGTATGCATAATCATAGCGAGACTCCTACAAAAGATAATCCCACATTTTGTGAAATTCATTTTGGGATTTTTAATGGAACAGGTGAAGGTGGGATGGTGGATAACAGGAATGTTCGTCTTCCTCTATGCGAAGGAGAAGAACATGGTCCTTACTGGAAAATAAATCCCAGAACAGGTGAACCTGTAAAGAGAGAAAATGGGGCAATATGTTATGATATGCATCGCTGGGAATCAGGGGGAGAAAGGGTAAAAGATGAAAGAGATGAATCCTTTGATGTATGGGCTGCTTTTGAGATATCTCCTGAAGATGCTGTTATTAAAAAGAAAGAAAAAAAGACAGGTTTATCCTTTTTAACTAAAAAGCCTATACCATTACGATTTGGGACAAGTGGATTAAGAGGACTTGTTAAAAATATGACTGATTTAGAATGTTATATAAATGTAAAAAGATATATAAATTATCTG
>CAYYAU010000355.1:0-1727 GCA_964469765.1 uncultured Clostridia bacterium
TCCACAATCAGCACCAGGCAAAGAACCAGAGCCCCCAGGGAGACAAAAAACTGGAAAGGAGCCAGGGGCCAGTGGATGACATAGATAAGTCTTCCCGCTTCATGATATAGCTTGGCTGTCATTACCCCTTGCCAAACAATCAGGCTAAAAAGGATCAGCGCCAAAAAGGTGGTGGCAAAGCTGGTTATCGCCTGTGCCCGAGGGGGAAAGCGGTCAAGAAAAAGCTGTACATTGATATGTGCCCTCACAATGTGAGTATAACCCCAGCCAAGAACGACCATTAGTGCCAGGAAAACCTGCCCTCTCTCCATGGTGCCGATGATGGGCTTATTAAAAAGGTACCTGCCGATAACATCAGCAGCACCCTGTATCATCAGCACGAATAACAGGACTACAGCTATGATGTTTAGTATATTACTGGTATTCCTGATGCCTTTTTCTAATGCCTCAAGTTTTCTACCTGACAAACGGTTCCCTTTCTAACGGCTAAGGTGCGTATCCGTGGAACGGCTTCTCTATGCGCATATGTCTAAAGGTGTAATACAAGTCATCAACCATCTGTTTCCTGGGCAGCCCTTTTGCCTCACCCTCAGCTATCCAGCTTTCCCAGATGGGTGCCACAGCGTCCCATACCTTCTGCAACTCTGCCTCCGGCATCGGAACTACCTCCCCGCCAGCCTTCTCAAATATGTCAAACTGCATTAGTTCTCCGAACTCGGTGATTTTCTGGCCAGCCAAGATAGTATACTTGTCACTCATGTCATCCATAATGGCTTGTATGTCCGCCGGCAGCTTTGCGTAAGAATCCTTGTTCATAACTAACGCGTGGCCAAAACCGCCAATACTTACCTCGCAAACATACTTGGTAACTGGCTCCGTTCTAAAGGCATACATAAAATCCCACGGGGTAAAACTTCCGTCTATTACTCCCTTCTCTAGGGAAACGTAGACATCGGGCGCTGGCATACCAACCGGGACAGAGCCCAGGGCTTTGACTATCTCAGTATGCATTTTACCTGAAGCCCTTATCTTCAGCCCTTTCATGTCGTCAAAGCTGAGAATCTTTTTCTTAGCCATTTGGTAGTCATAAGGGCCGACGCAAGGAAGGTAGAGGACCTTTACATCCTTAAAGTCCTCATCAAAGTAGCCTTTTTTGTAAAGTTCCCAGTAACCCCGGGTAAGACTCAATGGTGACATTTTGGCGATGGGAAGTTCGATTATCTCCGCCATGGGGAAGCGTCCCGGAGTATATGGCAGACCAACATGAGCTATATCAGCGACGCCGGTAACTGCCAGGTCGAAATGCTCCGGGGGCTTACCCATGACCGACCCGTAAGCGATTTCTAACTTAACCCTGCCCCCGCTCCTTTCCTCCAGTTCCTTAACGTATAGTTTACTAAATGGGTCCATAATGCATGCCCCCGGTCCCTCCCAGGAGGCAACGGTCAGCTTTATCGGTGCCGGCGCCGGAGCTGGTGCTGTAGTCGGTGCTGGAGCTGGAGCCGGTGCCGGTGCAGCACAACCGCCCAGTACGAAGGCACTCACCACCAAAATTATTACTGGAATTGGAAAAACCTTCTTCATTCTTCTCCTCCTTTAGATTTTTGTTTAGTAGCACGTGTTATCATAGCGTTAACTCCTATCTCTATAGAGCCACCTCCTTTCTTTTCATGAGGCCGTTTAGTTTTGATTTTAGCTTCATTTTCGGCCGATTTGAGAACCCTTCA
>CAYYAU010000356.1:0-1720 GCA_964469765.1 uncultured Clostridia bacterium
AATAAAATCTTTATAAAGGGAAATGGTGTCTTTTAGATAAAATTCGAACCTATTTCAGGGGTACCCTGAAATAAAATTTGTAAAACAATGCTTTCCTCGGCTCGGCAGCTCGCCTGCCTGCTGCCCCTGTAGCGAAACTTACGAAGAATAGTGTTACTGGCAACAAAAGTAGAGATTATCTCCATCAGAGGTTAAAAATAATTTTTTTACATCAAAACTACCAAAAGCGCCTGTGCTTGGCAAACCCACTTCCTCAATAACTGCATCGATTCCCATCCAATCGTCACTTAATCCGTCAATTTTAATCTTGCCTTTATTTACTCTCGATATCAAATTTTGGGCAGATGTTTCGGTTATTAAGTAGCTAAAGATAAAACAAAGAACTAATGTAAACACAAATAATTTAACTCTCATTTTTCCCGTCTCCTTATATTGCCAACCGTAATTACTGTAGGGCGAAAATTTATTTTTTTATTAAGTAATTCTGTAATTTTTTAGTATAATTAACCAAATTCTCAATTTCTTGTTCAGAGTGTAATTTTCTTGAACAAACAGCTATCATATTTTTTCCTAAGCCCCAGATTGTTGGGCCGGTTCTAAATTTGCTTAAGTGCTCAAGAGTATGCCTAATTACTTCGTCTCTCAACAGTTGAGAAGCAATGGATTTATTATCTGTATAAAGAGTAAAGTTGTTGTCAAATTCAGGATTATTTAATTTTACTTCATCAAGCCCTCTAATTGCACTTATGCCCATTGCTGCAACAGCCTTAAATGCACCAGGAAATTTGCCTAGCGGTAAGATTAAAATGTGACAGTTAAAATTGGTTTCTGTCTCAATAAGGCAGACGTTATAATTTCTTTGTTTCATATCTTCCCAAGTGAAAATAAAATGAGATTCGTTGTTTTCCTTAAAATATACTATATTGGTTGCTACTTTTCCCTTGAGCCCAATCGTTGAATTGCATTTTTCAGTTACTTCTATTCCTTGTATTCTGTCTTCATAGCAAAATTGATATCCGCGTTGTTCGGCAAAGCTTTTTAACGCTTTAGCTCTGGACTTCTTAGTCAATGATACCGCAAAAATTAAACCTGCCACGATAAGAATAAAAATAACCACTGGGACAACAGAAGAAGTTTCTTTTGAGCCAACATATCCTTTAATAGCATAGACAGGAGCAGTAATGCCAAGAATAAAAATTACTAAGATACAAATTTTATAATAGACTTTCATGATTGCCTCCTCCCCCAAGGGTTTACTTGACTACTCTTTCCAATATTCTTTCTGTATCTTCCACTCTCCGTTTTCTTTTAAAAACGTAATTTCGCCAGTAACCGATTCTTCTTCACCCGTAAAGGGATTTTTCATCTTTCCCTTAAGATACAAAGTGGCTTTTCCCTCATTAGGATTTACTTCATCATGACTTATTTCATAGTTTAAAGGTGTCATGGCTTTCATCATATTTATCAGTGTTTCTCTTTGTGCATCTGGAATATTTAATAATTCCTGCCTTTTTGCAACCGAGTTCAAAGAACATTATTGGCAACCCACTTACAACTTGGCGGTGTCTTTTGGACAAAATTCGAACCTATTTTGAACAAAATCCTGATGCTGACTTTTAATTGTCGCCCTACGGGCGACAATCCCGCCCAGCATTTCCGAAAAGCCGGCTGACGCCGACCACCAAAGCCAGCAAAAATTTTTATTTTTATTAGGGCGGGC
>CAYYAU010000357.1:0-1719 GCA_964469765.1 uncultured Clostridia bacterium
AACTTTATTTAAAGAAAGATATATCAGGACTAGGTGTCATTAGTTCTAATGAAATTGCTAATGCTGGTGGTACTTTAAATGATGTTTATTCAGGAAAGTAGATTTGCTCTCCTCATCAAATCCAGGGCTCTCAGAAAAGGCAGGATGAAAAAGTTATTGTTCTTTTTCCAGTTGTTTTCTAAATACCTCAAAGCTATCTTTACCAAAAAGACAAAATACCACCCTTTCTATATTTGTTTTTCCTTTAAGATAGGAAATAGTAGTATCAAGCATAATCTTAGCTGCTCTTTTAATTGGAAAACCAAAAATACCAGTGCTAATTGCTGGAAAGGCAATACTTTTTAAACTGTACCTATCAGCTAACTTTAAAGAATTTAAGGTAGCATTTTTTAACTTTTCATCTTCTTCTCCCTCACCCATTCTTGGCCCAACAGCATGAATTACGTATTTAGCCTTTAGATTTCCTCCTGTTGTAATTACTGCTCCACCAACAGAACATCCTCCAATTTTATTACACTCCTCCTGGATTCTTGGTCCTCCCTTTCTGGCAATTGCACCTGCTACTCCCCCTCCTAATATTAACCTGGTATTAGCTGCATTAACAATAGCATCAACTTTAATATCTGTTATATCACCCTCCACAAGTTCCAGGATAGAATTTTTTATTTTCTTTTTCATTAAGGTTACGCTTCTATATTATTTAAATTTTTTCTTTCCCGCATTCCGGAATTTAACTATAGGTACGCTAAGCTTTTATTTTTGCTTTACATGATTAATGTATTGTTGTATTTCCTCATTTGGCATATTTAAGATTTCCTTTTTTATAACCAGAATACTTCTAAGGATAAAATCCGCAAATAGGCAAATCAGAACTATCAAACATCTCAATAATGACCACTAATAAGTAATTACTAAATCAGCCCCCAATCCATACTTAAGAACTCCAAAGGAGTAGCTGTATTAACAGCACTCTCATTCTTAATGTGAGAATAAAACCAATCCAACCCCATATAAAAAGAGCTATAAGAATTATTCCTCAAATCAAAAGGGCTATGCTTAGCATCTTAGCACTTCATGCCTCTAAATATCTTTGTAATTCTTTATAAAAGTTTTCCCTTGATCCCACAAATAACACAATAACTCTTTTCTTATCTTCCCTAATAGTATAAACCGCCCTGAACTCACCTGCTGGCGTAGAAAAAGGCACCCTTCTTAGCCCTGAATATTTTCCCGATAAGAAAGAATATTTGTAAGGCTCTAGAGAAAGAGTTTCTTTAAGCCTTCTCTTGACTATCTCTTTAATGTGAGGATCCAGCTTTCTAATCTGTCTTGCTGCTTTTGTATTAAGTTTTATCTCATACATCTTCTAAGCTAATAGTTTTTCCTTCATCATCTTCCCTAATAGCCTCTTTTTCCATTTTTTCAAGAGCTTTAGCCCAGGCTGGGTTAAGTTCAAAGAAAAGTTTTTCTTTCTCATCTTCAGGAAGCTTAGAGATGGCCTCTTTTATCTCCTCAATGTCAACTTTAATAGTTACTTTACTCATTTTTCTCCTTCCTTGTTATTTTAGCACTATAAAGATATAGAATACCGTTAATAAAGGTATCAAAACCAAAGCCTGATTAATTTAAAAAGTTCAGCATGTGGGATTGCGGTCCTCTTTATAATCTTTCCGAGCCTTTTTTATACTTTCCAGGTATTCAGGGCTTGTAGCTGCCAGG
>CAYYAU010000358.1:0-1712 GCA_964469765.1 uncultured Clostridia bacterium
TCTTTGTGCAATGTGAAGGAAATAAAGAATATAAATAAACTTATTACATATGTTAGAAATGGTGGCTGTGTTGTTATCTCTTTAGGGAAGAATGTGGATATTGATTTTTATAATAAGAAGTTAGCGAGCATTATGCCAGCAGCGCTTATCAAGATTCAACATCAGAAAGAAAAGATTAAAAAGATTGATGAAACACATTTTTTGTTTAATGGTTTAATTACTAAAGAGAACTTTTCTAATGTTAAGGTAGATAGTTACTTTTTAGTTAAAAAAATGAATAATTCAAATATTGTAATTACCCTTCAGAACAAGAGTCCTTTCCTTTTAGAAAGAAAAGTTGGAAATGGGAAGGTTTTACTTTTTACTTCTACCGTCTCTTTAAAATGGAATAATCTTGCTTTAAGGCCAATATTTCCTGTTTTTGTTCAAGGAATAGTTAAATACTTTGAAGAAAGAAAGAAAGAAAGAATATCTTATAAAATAGGAGATAAGTTTACCTATGTGTTTAATGATTCTGTTTCAGAGATGTTCTTTAAAAATTCTTACAATAAGAGAGTCCCTATTTTAATTCGTAAACAGAGAGACAAAACAAAGGTTATCTGTGATGAACTAAATACACCTGGTATTTATACTCTTTTTTTTAGAGAAAAAGGAGTGTTAAAAAAGAAACTGTTTATTGTAAATCTTAATGGGATTGGCATTGAATCAAATCTTCAAAAAATAGATAAATCAGAGATTAAAAAGCTTCTTTCACCCGCAAGGGTAGAATTTTTAATTCCCCAAGGGGATTTTACCAAAAGAATACAGGTGCTACTTGAAGGAAGGGAAATTGGATTTTTTATTCTTTTTCTTGTTGTTATTCTTCTTGTTTTTGAGCTTCTTTTAGCAAATAAGGTGATATGAATTTACTTGATTTCTGTAATGTATATGCGGGGTATAATAAACACAGTCCTGTTTTAAAGGATATTTCCTTTTCTTTAAAAGAAGGAGATTTTGTTGGACTATTAGGTCCTAATGGAAGTGGAAAGACGACGCTTTTAAAAACAATATGCAGAAATATAAATTTTAGTAAAGGGAAAATCTTATTAAATGGACAAGATATATTTTCTTTAAGAAGAAGAGAGATTGCGAGTAAAGTCTCTTTTTTTAATAGTGATGTTTCTTCTTATTTCCCTTTTACAGTTGAAGAGATTATTTTTATGGGTAGGTATCCTTATCTTAATCTTTTAGGAAGAATAAATGCTACTGATAAGCAGATTGTGTATAATGCTATGAAGTTAACTTCCACATTGGGTATTAAGCAGAGGTGTTTTTTTGAAATATCCTCAGGAGAAAAGATTAGGGTGCTTTTGGCTCAGACATTGGTTCAATCTACCCCGTTAATCCTTTTGGATGAACCGGATGTGCATCTGGATATTAAATACAGGATTGAGATGTTTGAACTATTAAAAAGGATAAATGAAGATGATAATATAACAGTTTTGGTAGCATTGCATAATCTTCAGTTGGCCGGAAGATATTGTAAAAAAATTATATACTTAAAGAATGGAAGAGTTTTTCACTCTGGAGCAACAAATGAGTTATTGAAAGATAACATTATAGAAGAGGTATATAACATTAAATATAGTTAACAGTATATCATTTCCCAAAAAACATCTTTATTCCAATTAGTATAAGAAAGACAGCAAAGAATCTTCTAAGAAGCGTATCAT
>CAYYAU010000359.1:0-1709 GCA_964469765.1 uncultured Clostridia bacterium
TATATAGGTATATATTATGCTGATATTCTAGCAAAAAAAAAAATATAGAAAAATCCAAATTTAAACAGAAATATTATCCATATTTTTATTATAAAAAATTCAAAGAATTAAGAAAAATAACATGAATATAATAATATTTGTATTTACTTCTCTAAACTTAAACCAGGAAACTGTTTAGTAGGTGTAAGTCAAGAGGATGAACTTTGTTCAACAATTAATGATGCTGGTGAAACATTAATAAGTGTTGCTGATCCTTGTAAAGAAGGATTAAACGGATTATTTTTACCAAACTGCTGGTTTAGTCCAAAAGGAGAAGGTCTTGGTGGTACATATACAGCTAATGAAGAAGTAGAATCAAGCATATCTGAACCATCACAAGGAACTCCTGTGCTTGTTATTTAAAGGTTTTATAAATTAGAATATATAGTTTTATTTAGAAAATTATTTAAATAAAATAAAACTGGTAATTAAAATGATGAAAAAAAAGAGGTGCAAAACATTGAGAAATTCTTTTAAACAATTAATTAATTCTTTTAAAACTCTTAATTTTAAATTCTTGTTCGTGATTATTTTTGATTTATTATTCTTTATTGCACTCTATCTTAGTTCTTTTGTTTTTGGTAAAATAATGACAAAGCAAGCAATGAAATTACAAGGGCTACCTCTCCAAACAATTGGTCTTGAACTTGAACAAAGCCAGAATATTTTAAAAGCTGTTAATAGCTTTATTTATTCGCTTATTATTGTTTTATTTTTTATGCTATTGTTTATGCTTTTTAATTGGTCTTTTTTTAGGCTACTTATCTGGAATCTTGTTATTAAGGGAAAGGCTGAGATAAAAAGATTTTGGAGATTCTTGTTAGCTAATCTTGTTTGGACTTTAATGTGGATAGTCCCATTTCTTTTTGCATTTTATCCGATTATCTTAATAGCTAAAATGGCATCAGTTGAAAAACCGCCACTGTTTCCTTTTATTGGGTTAGGTATTGTTGTTTGTGCATTACTTCACTTTACATATCTTTATTTTATTGGATTTATTGTTAAAAAAAGGATTAAAGATGCAATAAGGTTTGCATTTGTGACAGGAGCTGCCAAGATTAAACACTTGCTGTTGCCATATCTCTTCATTTTTGTTAGTTTTATTATTCTTTCCTTTATTATTTATCCTCTTAAATTTCTTCCAAATAAGATAAGTTTCTTAATCTCTCTTATAATATTTGTAGCATATTTTGCTTGGTTAAGATTTTATATTTCAAGTGCTGTTTTAAGCATAGATAAATAAGCTGAGTAAGAATGAAAAAAAGAGGTCAGGTAACGATTTTTATAATTGTAGGAATAGTTATTCTGATCCTTGTTTCTGTTTCTCTTTTTATTTATCAGTCACAAAGAACACATCCAGAGATTATTGAGCCAGAATTTATGCCTATAAAAAACTATGTTGAGGAATGTATAGATATAGTAACAGAACAGGCCATTACCTTATTAGGATCTCAGGGTGGTTATATTGAGCTACCAAAAGAGATTAGTTTTAATAAAGAAAGTTACCTCAGTTTTGGTAATGGGATACTTAAAGTTCCTTACTGGTATTATAATGGAAAAAGCCTTATGCCCCCTTTATATAAGGGCCAAGATGCTTTTTCAATTCAGGAACAGATAGAGAACTATGTTATTAAAAACCTAGACAGTTGTTTAAATGATTTTGTTGTTTT
>CAYYAU010000360.1:0-1709 GCA_964469765.1 uncultured Clostridia bacterium
TGCTTACTTTAAGGATAAAGAGAGAGCAGGATTTCATTTAAGAAATAGTAGTGATGATTTTATTGAGATTAATAGTTCTTTTCTTGAAGGATGTTTAAAATAAAAAACCCAGGGTTAATTTCTAACCCTGGGGAGGTAATAAACCGACAGTTAAAATCTAACTGCCGGGAGTTAATAATTTTACTCTTATTTTATTAATATTCCTCTTCCTGCCTTTTCTCAATTAAGTTATACCATAAAAATTCTTTAAAAGCCAACGTATTTTCTAAAAATCCAGTAATTTTGAAAGGGAAATATTGAAAGCCTTGGCGAGTTTTTCTAAGGTATCTATTTTAATATTGGGAGGATTTTTGCCTTCTATCCGTTGGAGATATTTATAATCAATATCTGCTAAGTGAGAAAGCCTCTCTTGAGTATAACCATATTTTTCCCTTAATTTTTTAAGCCTTTTTCCTAACTTCAGTCTTGTTACCTTCCCCATGTATAATTGATTTTACTTCAAAATTTAAATTCTTGACACCTAACTGTAGTTAGGTGTATAATTTTTCAATAATTATAGATGTTTCTTTTTATATGTGGAATAAAGATCCGCCTTTTCTATCTTTTCATTAAAAATAGGTTGATATATTCAAAATCAATTAAATTAATAAACCAGGGGGTAAAAGATGATAAGAAGAACAGGGGTATTAGTAATCTGTATTATATTTGTAGGAATAATAAGTGTTTCTGCACAGACTTTACCAAAACATACTTGGGAATTAGGAACTGAAATATCACATATCAAATATGAAGAGCCCGGTTTAATGGAAGAAGAAGGTATGATGTATGGTATAGTCGGTTCCTATACTTATCACGATAAGCTTATGTTAAAAGCAGAAGGTAAAGTTAGCTGGGGCTGGGTAGATTATACTGGTTCTACCTGGGCCGGCACGCCTCTAACTGTGAATGATATACCTGATTTTATGTTAGAGCTTAGAGGATTGGGAGGTTATGACTTTTCCATATTTACAGCATCTATTATTACACCTTATATAGGTCTAGGGTATAGATATTTAAATGATGATTCATCTGGAGCTGGTGGTTATGAAAGAGAATCAAATTATTTCTATAGCCCAATAGGAATAGAAATTGTTACTGAATTAGATAATGGATGGTCTATTGGCGCAATATTAGAATATGACCTTTTCTGGTGGGGAAAGCAGATAACTCATCTTAGCGATGTTAGCTTTCTTTATCCCGATATTGAAAATGACCAAAATAGTGGTTATGGTTACAGAGTCTCTTTGAAGATTCAGAAGAAAGGCAAAAAAGTAGATTTTTTAGTTGAGCCTTTCTTCAGATATTGGGATATTGATAAGTCAGAAGGATGCTTTATTTTTGACCCCACAGTAGGCTATATATGGGTGACAGAACCGGCAAATAATTCTACAGAATATGGTATCAAGTTGGCAGTAAGATTTTAGGATAGAACAACAGTTAGACAATAAAAAATGCTCAATTAAATAATAAACACCTTGTATAGTATACTGAAATATTTTAAATTTAAAAGTCTAAATCATGTAGAGGATATAATTAAAGGGAGAGAGAAATTTTAATGAAAAATTTATTTTTTATTACACTGTTATTTTTCGTATCAGGTTGTGCCACAATTCCAGTTTATCAACTTTCAGATACAGCATTAATTACTGAGTATCACAAAGTAGAAGGAA
>CAYYAU010000361.1:0-1704 GCA_964469765.1 uncultured Clostridia bacterium
CCACCCCAAACACTGTTGTTCTGGTAATCGCTACTCGGATGTCCATAAGACGGGTGGTAACAATGGCATAGGTAGTAACACTTATAAATATTATGACAAGAATATGTCCAAAAGGGTATATTTCTATTTGATAATCAGGAAGATAATCCACTATTCCTACATAAGCAATTGAGAAAGCTAATAATACATATTTTATTTGTAAACGTTTTAGCCCTGAAAATTTTCTATAAAAAGAAATTAACAAATAAAAACTATATAATGCACAAAAAGAAAAGAATATTAAAAAAAATGGATGTGCAAACCCTGCCTTAAACCAGTATCCCCAGTAATATTCATAAATGCCAGAGATAAGGTAGGGGGTAAATATCAAAGGAAGAAAAATAAAAGAATCAATAAGATAACTCACTTTTACTAAAGTTTTATATACACCTTTTAAGTTTAACAACGATACTACAAAATACAATGTAGAGACCGGAATATAAATGGCCCCTACATAGACCAATTTTGTCCAAAAATAAGCGACCTCCTTATTTTTAGATATTAATAAAAAGAACGTCCCAGTTTGCCAAATAAATGCTGCCATTGCTAAAATAAAAAAAGAAATATTTGTGGCTGACTTCTTATTCCGTGATATAACGAATAAGCCTATAAGTAACGAAAACACACCACTTATCAGGTTTGGTAAAGAAAAAATATTAAAATCGAACATTAAAAATCTCCTTTATTTTATTAATCTGTCCATCACTAATTATTTGTTGAACATTTCTAAATCGAGGTAGGTAAAATCCTATCCTCTTTGATAAATTATCTATCTCCTTTATATTTTCAGGGGATACTTTTCCTAAAGAATAATCACCTACAAAACCTCTCCAACAAATGATTATTAACTCTCCTAAACATGCAAACACTTCATTTTTGTTTAAGCCCAGATCCAATTTATATTTTATTTTTGGAATAACTGCTATCCCGGAATCTATAACTAAAACATCTTCTCTCTGTTTTAACACTTTTTTGGATATGTTTTTAGGCTGTGAAGCATCTATTAATATAACTCCTTTCTTTTTTAAATTATCTGGTTGAATTATAGCACCTGGATTACTGGTTACAGTTATAACTACATCTGCTTCTTGAATATCTTTAATATTTGAAGATATTTTAATTCTCTTATTTCCTTTAAAATTCTCTTTCAACACTTTTTCATTAATGTCAATTAGAATACATTTTTTTACCTTTGTGGATAGCACTTTAGAACAACCCAATCCTACAGATCCACATGCTCCTACTATCGCTAACGTAATTTCTTTCAACGAAATTGATAATTCATTTAGAATTTTATTTAAATTCTGAATTATAAGTACAGCTGCGTAAGTATTGCCTGTAGTTAATCCTACTTTTACTTTCCCTTTTAAATAATAACCATCCCGAGTGAGTATAGAAGTAAAAGCACCTAATCCTATTGTTTTTACATTTAGTTTTTCTCCAAATTTAACTGATTTCAATATTTTTTCTCTTGCTATTATAGAATTTTTCAACATCTGTTTTGGATTTAAAGGACAAATTATTATCCATCCATTAATTACTTTACCATTTTTAGATTTTATAGTCTCAATTTTAGAACCCCGTATGGGCCAAAAATATTTTGCCCATATATCAATAGCTTTATGCGAAAGAAATTTAGAAAAATTAAATCTTTTTAGAGTATCT
>CAYYAU010000362.1:0-1703 GCA_964469765.1 uncultured Clostridia bacterium
CCAGAGTAATTCCTTTGCATAAGTTGGAAGCTTATCTAATGCTATCCATTCTAGTACCCCTTTTTGATAGATCCTATACGGCGTAATTTTCTTCCTGTAAATGAGTTTTACAGGTAAATTTGGACTTAAAGCATTTGAACCAGTAAGATGATATACAGTGTTATCAACTGCTTTAAAAACTCCGAAAAATCTGCCTTTCTTTGTGTTTCGGCCTTCAATGTAGAAAAATATAAAATCGTCTTTTTTTACACGAAGCGCATCAGCAAGCAAAGCTATATTTGTATCTCTACCACCAGAACTTACACCAACAAATTGATATTCTAAATGTATTGGTAGAGTTTCTTCATTCACAACAAAAACATGCCCTCTCATCATTTTCTATCTCCTGTTTTACGGAATAACAGAATATACTCATGCTTAAATATATAAAACCCACCTACCAATGCCCGGTATCTCCAGAGCTCTTTCTGGTTCCTTTTCGCTCTCGTTTCTTCAAAGTTCTTCACTATTATACTTTTTAGCAGGAATCTTTTTCTTTTCATAACCTCATTCATCACATAAAACCCTAAAGGAATCCACGCCCCTTTTGAATATTTATCTCCTATTACAATGCTTAAATACCGATCCTCTTCCAATACAGGTAAGACATTATCTAAAACTTTTCCGAACATTTCCAAAAACTTCTCCACCGTTCCTGCATTTGATAAATCCTTTGGATCATCACTAAACTTTATTATGTCATGATAAGGTGGATGCATAATAACAAACTGGACTTTCTTTATATTTCTTTCTTCCAGTATCTTTTTAAAATCAATTTGTCTACTATCACCCGTAATAATATCAGTAATCACATTAAATTTATTTGGTTCTCTTTCTATTAATTGCTTTGCTTTTTCTACAACATCAGGATTTATCTCAATACCTATTCCATTCCTGCCCAATCTACGACACTCAATTAAAGTTGTTCCAGAACCAACAAAAGGATCCAAAACCCAATCCCCCTTTTTGGTGTATCTTAACATTAATTGGTGTGGAATTTGAGGAATAAAGTTCCCCCAATACCAAGCAAGGTGCGCCCCCGATGTATCTCTTTTGTCAAATATCCAAAGACTATCTGTAATTATCTCACCATATTCCTTCCATCTGTTCAGGTTTATATCGTTTATTTTATTCGTTTTAATTTCTGTTAAAGCTTTTTGCAATCTTTTTATATAGTATTTTGCTCTTTTCAGCGTAAGTGTTTTTTGTATTTGAGTTAACTCATCTATTATATAGCTACTTTTTATTTCGATCGTCTCTCCATTTTTGTCTATATTAAGAATTCCTATTCTATCTTTGCCTGTTGAGATAAGATTTGTTTTCAACTCTTTTAGTTTTATCCTTATTTCTTGAAGGTCTTGTATTTTAAGTAATTCGTCCAAGATTTCTAAGAACTTTGATTTGTTAATTATAATAGTTCTGTTTTGAAATATTTGGGGTTTACTACCAAACAATGTTTCTTGAATAGCATCTTTTTTTCTCATTTTTAGCATCTCCATAAAGTTATTGGATTCATTTTATTTATATTAAGGCGACGGCAGACATTTCACTTAACATTTCGGGAATATATGAAGTTTGCGGAGTGTAAGTGGAGCAAATTTGGGCGTAGCTACATATCCTCCTGTTATCTGCTGTAAGGCACAACATTTTATCTAACCTCAATG
>CAYYAU010000363.1:0-1702 GCA_964469765.1 uncultured Clostridia bacterium
TTAAATGGCACAAATCATGCCACTAATTCAGGTTTATATAAAAAAAACAAGCTACTTACTTTGGGGATATGTTCCTCAGTTTGTAGCTTGTAGATTAATTAGTTTAATTTAAAATTTATCAGAGTAATCTATCTTTATTTTCTTGCCACCGTATTTATTTTGTTTTGAGCTTTTTTTATCGCTTGTTTTGATTGTTTATGATTAGGTGCTAATCTTAATACTTTCTTCCATTCTTTTATTGCTTCTCTATACATTTTTTTCTTATAGTAGCTTACTGCTTTCATATAATATTTTTTCATTTTTTTAAGTTTTGTTTCTTTGTTCATTTTAGGAACAATCTGTCTTAAGGTAAGAGCAAATTGATGTGTACTCTCAAACACATCCATTATTTTGTAAGCGTAATCTAGTTGAAACCATTTATGTTTTAGACTTGCTCCAATGCTTATTTTATTTTCATCATTTATTTTATACCCTCCTCTTATTCCCAATTCTCCTAACCATAATTCTGCTCCCACATTGTATTTCATATTGTCATTTTTTGTATTTACTGCATCAATCCCTATTGTCATTTTCACGAGATTATTTAAATCAACACCATAGCTTCCACCAGCCCTTATCGTGAAAGGTAAACTATCCCCCTCTTCTATAAATTTCATATCTGTTCCTATGTTTTGAATAGCAAGACCCAATCCAAGACCTTTCACTTTATGTAGTAGCCCAAAATCAACAGCAAATGCTTTTGCTGTATACTTTTCTACCAATGTAGATTGAACACCTTTTATTATTAATCCCAAAGAGGTCCTACCAATTCCACTTATTATTCTTTCACCATAACCTAAACTTATTTGATAATCATTTTCTGCTTTTACTTTGTTAGATGATATGGACTGTTCATTTTCATCTAATTTATTCCATTCCATTGTCCCGCCTTGGTATGCATATATACCAATTCCAATATTTGCATTATTTCCTATAAATGCTTTATTTAATGGGAAAACTACGTTTATTGCTTCGTGTTGTGTGTCAACAATATTTTGGTGATACATAGCATTGAATTCTAAACCTTTTAATGTTGCAATACCCGCTGGATTATAATGCAATGTACTTGCATCATCTGCTATGCCCGTAAACACCTCAGCCATTCCTAATTGTCTTACCCCAGGTGTTTGGTTTACAATCGCCACTCCTGTTACTGCTTTTGCAAATGCGAGGTTGCCTCCCAACATTAGTACTGTTACTATAATTAACATTTTCTTTTTATTCATCTTACCCTCCCACGAATAATATTTTTTACTTTCACAATAAGTATAACATATTAAACTCAACAATAGGTTAAAATAAGGTTAAATTTTTGTTAAATTTTATTTAAAAATTAAGGAGTAAAATATTATAGAATTTCAAGATATGTAATAAATAGGAGCTAAAAGGGTTTTTAGGTGGGGTACTTCATAATGACCCTCGATTCCGGATTCGCGATTCTCATTTTAGACCCTATGAATATCGAGCATCAAAAATCTATCTGTGTTAATCTGCGTTGCTATCCGCATATATCAACGTTACTTCACCACTACAATCTTCTTTGTTTCTTTATAATCTTCTGCCTCTATATGCACAAAATATAACCCTGAACCCACAAGATTGTCTGAATCATCTTTTCCATTCCAGTAGTATATATGTATCCCAGCAGGTTTTTCTTCGTCAG
>CAYYAU010000364.1:0-1694 GCA_964469765.1 uncultured Clostridia bacterium
ACTTTGTTTTTCCTCCAACATCTACTCTACAACTTCCACACATTCCTGTTCCATCTACCATAATACTATTTAATGAAACTATACATTTTATCTTATGTTGTTTAGATATCTCAACCACCTTTTTCATCATAGGGATTGGCCCACAACTATATATTAAATCAAACTTCTCTTTCTCTAAAACTCTTACCAGAATATCCGTAGTGAATCCCCTTTCACCAAAAGAACCATCATCTGTAGTAATAAATAAATTCTTATATAACTTTCTTAATTCGTTAAATAAAATCAGATATTCCTTACTTTTTGCCCCTACTATAAAACTAACTTCATTTTCTTTTGAAAATTCCTTAGCTACTGGGAAGACCTCTGCAACACCAACTCCTCCAGCAACAAAAAGAACATTTCCATATTTTTTTATATTAGTTTTATTTCCTAAAGGACCAACTATATCTGAAATTATATCTCCTTCATTCAAATTTGAAAGTTTATATGTGCTTTTGCCTACTACCTGAAAAATTAATGTGATTGTATTTTTTTTCTTATCCGAATCAAAAATTGTAATAGGTATTCTTTCTCCTTTTTCATTTATTCTGAGTATTACAAACTGACCACAAAATGCATTTTTAGGAATAAAACTATTCTCAATTACATATTTATAAATTTCTCTTGCTAACATTTCTTTTTTTATTATTCTATTCATTCTCTTCTTTTTTTATCCTTTCAAGTGTCTTTTTAAAATCCAAAGGAATAGGTGCAGCAAATTCTATTTCTTTTTTTGTATCTGGATGAATAAAAGATATCTTCCAGGAATGAAGCATCTGTCTATTTATAAAATGTTCCTTTGTTCCATATGTCTCATCACATACAATTGGAAAACCTATATGGCTAAGATGAACCCTAATCTGATGAGTTCTGCCAGTTTTTGGATACACCTCAACTAAAGTATAACCATCAAAGGACTCTCTAACCTTAAAAAAAGTGGAAGCAGTTTTACTTTTCATTACTGTAACCTTTCTTTTTTCTCTCTTCTGAGAGTTTATTCCAATAGGTGCTTCAATATTTCCTTTAGGAACAGATATTTTCCCTTTAACAATCGCTAAATATATCTTTTTAACGGTATGATTTGCAAACTGTTTTGCTAAAAAATTAAGAGAAAATGGGGTTTTTGCTACAACCATAACTCCTGATGTGTTCTTATCAAGACGATGAACAATACCTGGTCTTTCTAACTGAAACTGTTTCTTCAACTTGGGAAAATAATAAAGCAATGCATTAACAAGAGTTCCTGTCTGGTTTTTATAAGCAGGATGCACAACCATCCCTGCTGGTTTGTTTATAACAACAATAGAATTATCCTCATAGATTATATCAAGAGAAATAGGTTCAGCCAATACCGTAGTTTTCTTTTTTAATAAACCCTCTATTCTTATCAAGTCTTTCTTCTTGATTTTGTAATTAGGAGTAATTATGTTATTATTAACTGTTATCTTTCCTTCTTCTATCAATCTTTGAATTCTATTTCTTGAAATATCAGGAAGTATATTCTTTAAATAAATATCTATTCTTTTCTTCTCTTCTTGGACAACAATCTCTTTATTCATATATTTCCGTTAAAAATAGCAATCAACGAAAAATTATCACTTCTATATTATTCTTTCTATTTTCTACTTTTTATATCAATTGAAAGATTCTAAAGA
>CAYYAU010000365.1:0-1689 GCA_964469765.1 uncultured Clostridia bacterium
GATGTACCTGCTGATGGGCTTTACTATTATGAAGTTAATACTGCACAAGGTTCTGCTGATGAATATACAAATGCAAATGATGTCTGGGTTAAACTCTCATCAGGACCTGCATTTACAGGCACTTGGGATGAGGCAAGCAAACAATGGACAACTAATGAAGTATGGAACAAAGCAACATGGGATGGGACTCCATCTAATCCATGGTCACTTGATATCTCTACAAAATGCTGGACAGATGGTGTTCAGTACAATATCAAGTCAAAGGGTCATGGTCCAGCAGGGTGGGAAGAAGAAGGTGTGGGAAACTACTTCTATATTGACAAAACAAAACCAGAATCAGATATAACCCTTCCAGAAGACACAAAGTATTATCAGACAATTTCACAGATAGAAGGAACCGCAGAAGATACATCTCCAGGTAAGGTTGGCGAGGTTCAGCTATATATTCAGAAGGGTTCTTTATATTGGCACACAACTTATTGGGCAAGTGGTGTGGCCTGGCTTGATGCAGAGGCAAATGATGGTGGTTTTGATGAGTCAAATGAAGAATGGAAGTATGTAATTTCATATTCAACAATATGTTGGTCTGAAGAAACTCAGTATACTGTGGTATGTAAAACAAAAGATAAGGTGCCAAATGCAGAAGCATCGCCTTGGGCAACTCATAAATTTTACATTGATATATCTTCACCAACATCTGGCATTACAACTCCTTATGATACTGAGATATCAAGTAATGTTCCTTTAATTATTGGTACTGCAAATGACCCTGGTACAGCCTTGAGTAAAGTTTATATAAGAATTAAAAATGATGATGACAACAATTATTATAAAGGTCCTGGACAGGGTTGGGGAGAGGAGACATGGCTTGAGGTAACTGATTTATATTTTTCTTCCTGGACATATACAATGAACGACTGGACTTCACAAAGAAAGTACATATTAACCTCTAAAGCAAAAGATAAGGCGGGTAACACCGAGACAAACCTTAATTCAGTTACATTTACGTTTGACCAGAAGTCACCTGAATCAGGCATTACAGAGCCGGATGAGGGTATTTACTATAATGCATCATCGCTTCCATCACAAATAACAGGAACGGCAACTGATACATTTACAGGTACAAAAACATCTGCTGGAATAGAGGATAACAATGGCGTTACTTTGAGTATAATGAAGATGGGAACAACCAACTATTACTGGAGCGGTTCTGCATTTGATAGTGAGAATGAGCTGTGGAATATATGTTTAGGAAGCTATACATGGCAGTATGATATGCCTTCTTTAGCAACTGATGGCAGTGATGATGCTACGTATGTAGTAAGGTCTAAAGCAACGGATAAAGCAGGCAATGTTGAAGTAAATATCTCATCAGTGACATATATTTATGATACAATAAAACCAACCTTTGGAACAGTTACTCCGCAAGCCTCTGCAAAAAGAAACAATGCTAATGTAACATTTACATTAAGTGAGAAGATTCAGTCAGGAACAGGTATAATAAAGTTTACTGCAAATACTTCATTTAATGGAGAAGTGCTAAATAGTAGTCATACATATGTCCTTTCAAGTGCAGAATCTGAAGACTTAAATGAGCAGACAATAAATGTTTCAGGTCTTATTGATGGGAATAAATACACATTAACTATGGATGGGACAGATTTAGCAAGTAATGATGCTGATACTTTA
>CAYYAU010000366.1:0-1686 GCA_964469765.1 uncultured Clostridia bacterium
GAGGTCAGAAGCCACATCCTCCAAGGCTGGTGGCGTGACACCGGGAATAAGGATGACCTCCTCGAAGCTAATCGCATTATTCTTGACGATTTCTTGGAGCGAGACATCAAAAGTGAGGTAAACTCACAAAGCCATATAGTCGGAAAGGTTGAAATCAAGGAAGGAGCGGTGATAGAAAACAGTCACATTCAGGGTCCGGTATCCATCGCTGAAAATTGCCGGGTTAAAAATTCATCCATCGGAGCGTTTACCAGTATTGGCGCTGAGACGGTAATAGAGGACTCATCAATAGAGAATTCGGTGATACTGGAAAAGTCCCATATCTTCAAAATCCAGCATCTGTCCGATAGTATTATTGGCCGGAATACAGAGATAGTTAAGCAGGAGCAAAACTTAGGGACAATAAAACTTTTTACAGGGGATAATGTCAGTATAGAACTATAAAACGGCTATCAGCCTGACTTTCTCGTCAGGCTCCTCCCGCTCGGGTATCCATCTCCCCATCCAGGCTATATTGCCCTATCTACAACCAATCAGCCGGAACCAAGCTTAACATTTCCACGTTTAAGGGGTATACTTAAAACAGGGGTAGTTTGCCAAATGGCGAGCCCAGGTATTTGGGAACAAAACTACGATAATCCGCTTGATACAAAAAGATATTCAAAGAGTAAAACCAAAGAAGGGCAGAATATCATGCCAAAGCTGCTAATTGTTTCAAATCGGCTACCCGTCAGTGTTGAAAAAAGAAAACGGGGGCTGCACTTTGAGCCCAGCGTTGGTGGTCTGGCTACAGGTGTAGGCTCGTTCTACAAGTCCTATAATAGCGCTTGGATAGGATGGCCCGGGATTGAGCTGGAAAAGATAAAGGAGGAAGAGAAGGACATCGAGGCGAGGTTGCTGTCTGACAATTGCTATCCAGTTTTTCTCTCGCAACGCGATGTTGAGGACCACTACCACGGATTTTGCAATAAAACTATCTGGCCTATTTTTCACTACTTCCCCCAGTATGCAATATACAGCAGAAACTTGTGGCAAGCCTATAAACGAGTCAACGAGATTTTTTCCGAGGCAATTGCTGAAATCGCAGAAGACGGTGACATTATCTGGGTACATGATTATCATTTAATGCTACTGCCCAAGCTTATAAGGGACAGGGTACCAGAAGCAACAGTGGGGTTTTTCCTTCACATCCCCTTCCCCTCCTTTGAAACATTCCGCTTGCTACCATGGCGCAGGCAAATTTTAGACGGACTTTTGGGAGCGGACCTCATAGGCTTTCACACTTATGATTATGTGTGGCACTTTTTTAACAGTGTTCACCGTCTGTGCGGCTATGAAGTCACCATGGGTAAAATCACCACCGCCGACCGGACAATGAAGGCAGATGTATTCCCGATGGGGATAGACTATGAACGATTTTCCAGTGCTGCCCAGAGTCGAAGGGTACAAACTGAGATAGGCAAGTTTCGCGAAAAGCTGGGGAATCGTAAAATAATTCTGTCAATAGACCGCCTGGATTACACCAAAGGCATTCCTCAACGACTAGAGGCTTTCAACGTCTTTCTGGAAAGGAATCCACAGTATAAAGAGAAACTAACTTTTATTTTAGTGGTGTCCCCATCACGTACAAAGGTACAACATTATGAGCTGCTGAAAAAACAGATAGACGAGCTGGTAGGTGCAATC
>CAYYAU010000367.1:0-1680 GCA_964469765.1 uncultured Clostridia bacterium
TCCCTTCACCATAAATCATAGGAGCTCTTATTATAGTTACAGATAATTTAGTTTTTATAGAAGTGTTAGTTAGATATTCTTCTGCTTTATATTTGCTTTTCCCATAATGGGTCATTGGATTACAAAAAATCTCTTCATTTAATTTTTTGTTTCTTTTAGTAGGGCCACACGCCGAAACACTACTTAAATATATAAATTTTTGGATGTTTTTTTCTTTACATACATCTACTAAATTCTTAGTCCCTATAAAATTAACTTCATAGAATTCCTTCACTTTCGTAGTATAAACTTTACCTGCCAGATGGTAAATTATAGAACACCCTTTTACTGCCATCTCTAACGAAGCCTTATCCAATAAATCTCCATATGTTAATTCTACACCGAGGCGTCTCAAATATTTGGTATCACTTGTCTTTCTTACCAAACATCTTACATCTCTGCCTTGATTAACTAATTCTCTAACCAAATGTTTCCCAATAAATCCAGTCCCACCTGTAACTAATATCTTCATTTATCCTTCAAACCTTTTTAAAATTATAACAGAATTCTTCCCACCAAAACCAGATGAATTTGACAAAACTATATCTATTCTTTTGGCTCGCCCAATATTAGGTACATAATCTAAATCACACTCAGGATCCGGTATCCTATAATTAATTGTGGGATGTATAAAATTATCCCTTATACTCAACAAAGATACAATAACTTCTAATGCTCCAGATCCTCCTAATAAATGTCCCGTCATTGATTTGGTTGCACTTATTGGCACTTTGTAAGCATATTTTTTAAATATTTTTTTTATAACCTTAGTTTCTGTTGTATCATTTAATACTGTTGAAGAACCATGAGCATTGATATAATCAATCTCTTCCGGACCTGTCTTTGCATCTTTCAAGGCTAATTTAATACATCTTACTAATTGCTCACCAGAAGGCAAAGGTTTTACCATATGATATGCATCAAATGTAGTTGCATATCCAATAATTTCACCATAAATCTTAGCATTGCGCTGATACGCATGCCCCATTTCTTCTAATATTAAAATACCAGCCCCTTCACTCATTACAAATCCATCTCGCTCTTTCGAAAATGGACATGAGGCTTTTTCTGGCTCAGAATTTCTTTGAGAAAGTGCATTTATTTTACAGAAAGCACCAAATGTCAATGGCGCAAGAGGAGCTTCTGCTCCACCTACAATCATTATATCTGCAAGATCACTCCTTATTGTTTGTAATCCATACTCAATCGCATCAACTCCTGATGTGCAGGCATTGGAAATACTGGTCCCAGGACCTTTTATCCCAAATTCAATAGCTATCTGACTTGTACTACCCCCATGAAAAAGTCTAATTGCTAAAAAAGGAGTGACTTTTTGAAGCCCTTTTTCTCTGAAA
This sequence comes from uncultured Clostridia bacterium, assembly GCA_964469765.1. Taxonomy (GTDB): domain Bacteria; phylum UBA6262; class WVXT01; order CAYYAU01; family CAYYAU01; genus CAYYAU01. The sequence continues at coordinate 1,395 of CAYYAU010000367.1, forward strand.
ATATCATGTTGAGCCTCTGCAAAAGGTATCCCTCCTAAGGCCGAACCAATCGCAATTCCTATCTTTTCTCTATTACCTTTATTTATCTTAAGATTTGCATCTTCTATAGCCATAGAAGTAGCTGCTATACCAAACTGCGCAAATTCATCCAAACGTTTTAATTTTTTACTATCAATATACTTCTCAGGATTAAAATTATTAATCTCTCCTGCAATCTTAGAAGAATAACCCCTCGTATCAAATCTTGTTATCTTTTTTATTCCACTTTTACCTTCTTTTATTGCTT
>CAYYAU010000368.1:0-1673 GCA_964469765.1 uncultured Clostridia bacterium
GGGAGTTTCAGCAAAAGAATTTATTCCCTGTTGGACCAATGCATATAAAGAGGTAGCAGAAAGGTCTGGTTTTAATTCTTCAATCTTTGCTCCATCTTGAATGCTTTCAGGAATGGAAACCCCTAATATGGTGTTTATTTCTAACTTTTTAAGTTCAGATATGACTGCTTTAAATTCGGATATATCTTCCTCTGAACTATGAAACATTGTATCGGTTATATTAACCTTTCTTATTTCCTCTATTGATATAGCAGATGTAATATCTGTATTATCTGGTAATGTGGGTGTTTGAACCCAAAAACCATTTGATTTAAATGACTCTATTCTTCTTGCATAATCCACTCCTACTAAAGAAGAAAGAATTCTTATTATCTTATCTTTATCCCCCCAACTATTAATAGCATTACAGATTGCCTTTGCTTTTTTTCTATTTATGTCCCATATAATAGTTATAGTATCATTTGAAGAACCTTGTGATTTAAGAAACTGCATAATTCTGCTATACTGTTCTTTCCCAAATATCTTTTTCAATGTGCTATTGGCTGAACTTGTGGAATTATTTTTGAATAATGTTAAAACTCCTTTTAGTACCTCGTCTAAATCCCATCTTTTTTGTGTAGACCAGTAACGCTTTAAAACTTCTAAGATATGTCTTATTTCTTCTCTTGTATAAGTAGTATTAAATCTTAAATTATTATTTGAGAACGTTATACCTTCTGAAGGACTTATAAGTTTTGCTAATGCAACATATGCTGTAGTCTCTGTTGATATCTGTTTTTTCTCATTAACAATTCTTTGATACCCTGTAATTTTTATAGGTTTACCATCTTTTTTAAGTGTGATTGTTACACTTGCTCTTTCTAAACTTCTTAAAACTCTTTGTGTTGTATCTTTACCACCAAACTCTCTTGCATTATTAAGTATCTCTGGGCCTAATATTAATACTGCTAAAGCATTAAACTCAGCATCGTACCTTTCATCAACATCCCATTTCTTGGTTTCTGGATTGTAGATGAAACCAGTATAAAAGTATCCTTTTTCTTTATCATATAACCGTCCCAATCCTTTTAGAATCTTTAATGCTTCTGAACGATACCTTTGGTTCCCAGTAATTTCATATAATCTTATAAGAAGACTAAAAGCTTTTAGATTAGTCACCCCCCTTTTATAATTACTTAACTCTGCTGTTACTCCTTCTTTAATTAAACCATCAGAACTATCAACAATCTTGGATTTTGTAGCTCCTATTCCAAAGAACCCATCTGTCCCAAATAAGAATTTCTTAAATGCTAATGATTTATTGCTTAAAAGTGATTTTAATAACTTTTCTTCACCTAAATCTTTGAATTTATCTAAATCAGGATGAACTCCTAACCACCAGAAGAAAAGACTTTTGGACTTTCCCCTTTTGTAATCCATGTATCTGTTAAAATTTCCTGTTCTTTCAAACTCTTTCAGATTTTTAATATTCTGTGTATTTAAATGCTCCTGCCAGTATTTTTTACCTATAGGATCATTTATCCCGTGGAGTCTGAATGCCTGAAAATAATTCAAGGCTAAATCTATTATTTCTTCTGTTGGAGACTTCTTATTTTTAGAAGGTTGGGTTAAACCATTTATTACTTTGACTTCATCTGGAATATTGCTTAAAGTAGAGAAGTCTTCCATAAGTC
>CAYYAU010000369.1:0-1667 GCA_964469765.1 uncultured Clostridia bacterium
AGAACAAAAATTTTATCAAAAACCCTTCACTCTCTGTGATTTGCCAAGGGAAGAGTGCCCTAGAGAGAGATTAAAAAAATTGGAGTTGATAATTTATCTTTAGCTGATCTTTGTTAAAGTTGTCTTTTATCCGCGATTTGTTCTACATTGACAATGAAAAGAAAATTTGCTAATATACTATGTAGTATGTAGTTAATGCATAAGATATAAAATATGAAGTTAAATTTATCTATGCCAAAAGAACCAGTAGAAGTTAAAGAACAGATAAAGGCATTTCATCAGAAATACCGCTTCAACTCAATTGATTGGGCATCTCTTAATGTGTGGCTTGGTAATCAGTTACCGAAGTACCTTTGGGGAGAGTGGAAAGATAAATTAAAACCATCCGGATTTACTTGGCAGAAATTTTTGAAATTATTGAAATACCGTACAGATAAAATAATTTTATGGTCCCAAGGAAAAATAACATGGAAAGAATTAGTAAAAGAAATCAAACAATTAATTAACAGCCCATTAGGAGAAAATATTAGAAAATAAAATTAAATTTAAAAAAATGAGAAAAATTCAAAGTAAAAAGGAAAATGAGTTTTATATCAGTGAGAAAGAAAGTGTTCCGGATTTTTATAATTCTTTAAACACTTTTGAAGACATAAATCGATTAATTGAAGGGGGAGAGGTAGAAAGCGATTACCTGGAATGTAAACAAGTAGAAGCTCCCCGTTTGGGGTCTGGCATTAAAAAACAATTATCGCAGACAGCATCTGCTTTGGCAAATAATAAAGGAGGGATAATTTTGATAGGAGTTGAAACGACTAAACAAGGAGAGGTAGATAGATTGACTCAGATTGCTCCAATAGGAGCAGTTGAAAAATTAGCAGGAGAGATTAAAACGATTTTTCCCTTGATTTGTGAGCCGCCGGTAAAGTTTGCCATCAAAACTATTAAAGAGAAAGAGACAGACAAAAAGGGGATGGTAGCGGTCTATGTTTATCCAACTTCTTCTGATCCTGTAATGTCTGTTCTAGAGAAAAAGTTTTATTTAAGAATAGGCGGAGAGGATAGAGTTATGCCTTACGAGACGATTAAAAGAATGTTCTTAGGATCAGAAAGTCCCGAGTTATGGATGAAGTTAGACTCTCGGTTAATACAGATAAAAGAAAATAATAAATGGGAAATACCAATCAGTCTAGAAAATTCTTCAACTGCCATTGCAAAAAATACCACAGTTACTGTTAGAATTATTAATTTTTCTTTTTGTGAAAAATTAGAATTTACACCGCTATTTAGAGATCAGTCAGATATAAATCCTGGGAGTAAGATTTATATTACAGAAACTTTAAAAGAACCTATTTATAAAGGACTCGTTTCTTTTATAGGTAAAATGTTTGTAACAATGAAGAAAGGGAAGAGAAAATTAGAGCTTTTAATTAAAATTTACTCTGAGGATATGATTGCTAGATATCAGATAATTAAAATTTATTTATACAAAAAGAGATTTCAGATAAAAGAGCTTGAAAGGGATTATTTATATGGATCCAAAAATTAGAAAACAACTTATAGAGATTTTAAGAGAGGGAAAGGAGATTCCGGAGGATTATAAAAATATTTTTTTTCCAAAATCTCAGAAGAAAGAATATGAGTTGGTTTATGATGGTAAAGGAAGAGAA
>CAYYAU010000370.1:0-1661 GCA_964469765.1 uncultured Clostridia bacterium
ATGAAGGCCTCTAATCCTTTACACACACTTGCAATATGAAATGCGGGGCTAGTCCCTTCTGAAACAGCTAATGGTGTGTTTGCAAATGTAATGTTTCCTTTTATATTTTTTATATCAATCTGACTGTATCTCGTTTGAAGAATATCAGCAGCCCTTTCTGATGCTTCAAGAGACAAATGTGGAGCAACTCTTTTGAGTTGTCTATTCCTTGATATTTTAAGCCAATATTTCAAAGCAGTTCCTGCAGCATTATTATAGAGTGTTGCTGCAATGTTTTCAGGTGTAGTAAATAGTCCTTTATCAGCGAAGATATTTGTCTCAATATCTTTTTCTTCTCTTAAATCCTGTTCAAACTTTGTTAATATTTTACCAGCTTTTGAATCTCTTCCTACCCTTTCTATCATTCTGATTAATGGCTCCTTTAACAACTTACCTAAAGGCTCAACACTCATCTTAAACTCAACTGAAGAAGACCTTTCCATTAATCCTGCAAATGCAGTAATACCTTCCATTACTTTAAATGGGTTCTTAGAAGAAATATTATCTTGTATTTTTGAAATTTGCTTTACTAACTTAATATCAATAACTTTACCTTTCATAAACTTAACAATTGAATTTACTCTATTTTTATATCGCTGGATAAATTGTTTATCCATTATCACCAATCTTTCACTAGGTCTTATTTTACAATGTCTCCCAGATCTTCCAAACCATTGAAGTATACTTCCGTCTGTAAGTTGGTGTCCATCTATAATAAGAAGGTCTATTGGATGCCCCATTCTTCTTTTTCCATAATCAAGACCTCTTCCTCCAATATCTGTTGATAAAACTATGCTACCTTTTCCTATAGTAGCCGCTATGGATTCAAGAGTTCTACCATCTGAACGAGGTCTTGTATCAAAGATTTCTATTCTTAATCCATTTAATAATCCTTTCTTTCTTGCGTCTGATACTAAACTTATTAAGTCTTTATTTAAACTGTTGTATTTTTGTTTTAATTCTTCTATCTTTTGTAATGCTTCTGGTTTATTTCTATTCCATTTTTTTAATATTTCAAATAAAGTCTCTCGTATTGCAACTCTATCTGATAAACGGACAATCTTCCCTCTTTCTCGTATATTTCTAAGTGCCCAGCCTGCAGCAAATTGAAATTTGCCTTTTCCATTTAAACCTAAAATCCTTACTTTTAGTGAGGAAAGATAGTTTCCAAATGTTGAAGGATTTAAACTAATTACCCGATTTACCCCGTATACGGCTTTTGATATAGCTTCTGCTCCTGACATTGTAGCAGAACCACCAAATATATGTGAAGCTTTTGAAAATATCTCTGATAACACTGCCTCATTTCCCCTTACACTAAGCTCTATTTTATATTTAGGAATACCTTCTCTCAATGCAAGAATTACATTATAAACATCACTCGCATCCTTTGTCCCTCGTTGCAAAGATAATTCTACAACATAAGGACCTTCTCTTTTTCCCTTTGCGTTAATATAATAATCGTAATCTTTACCTTTTTCTGCAGATAAGGCTCTTAAGGCATTTTTAATCTCTAACTTTGAATACCCTTTCTTTAACAATCTTTCCCCAAGTTCTCTACTCACTATTATGTCTTTCGTATATGGGTTTCTTGTATATTGTAATTTTCCATTATTTAAACT
>CAYYAU010000371.1:0-1660 GCA_964469765.1 uncultured Clostridia bacterium
CTCCAATAAAACCTCCTCCTACTACCAGGACATTTTTGGCTTTTTTGACCTTTTGTATTAACTTTTTAAGATATTCCATATCTTTATATACAAGATAAATACCTTTTTTCTCAATTCCTGAAATTGGAGGCAATATAGGCAGAGAGCCGGTAGCTAAAATCAACTTCTCATAATAATATTCGTTATCACTCTTTGTAGAAATAAATTTTTCATTGCGATTTATTACTACAGTTTCATCCACCACAACCTCAATATTATTCTTTTCTAATAAAGCATTGCTCAATGCATTCTCATCAGGCTTCTTTAAGCTGGCAAACATATAAGGGATACCACAAGGTATAACCCCCTTTTCTACACTTTTAATTATCAAAATCTTCTTATCAGGATAATATCTGCGTGCTGTAACCGCACATACTATCCCTGCCGGTCCTCCGCCAATTATCAACACATCAACTTTCTCTTTCACTATGCTACCTCCTTGGCTAAACTATTTAAATTATCGCAAAAGACCCCTTCATTTGCTTTTACCTCTTATCTTTATCCCTTTTCTTCTTAACTCATCCGTTTTTTTCTTGGAACATTCCATGCAGAGAAATTTTGGCTCAGACTGTCTTCTGTCATAACCAGGCGCCAAGACCAATCTCCAAAGACTTGTCTCTTTTCCGCAGGCATCACATCTCCCCTTTTCTTTAAAATGCCACATCTCAACTGCCTTAGAGGTAAATATAAACTTATCCACCCAGAAAAATATAGAACCACCTACCAGATTAGCAATTACAGTTGAGGTAATACCTACTCCTAAATTCTTCACCACCAACCAGAGTATTGGTGTGCTTAATTGCCACCTGATTAAATATAAAATAAATCGTTTAATCATTTCCTTATGGTCATTCCTTTTCTATTTCAATATTTATGATCGACAATTCATCTCCTGGCACCTCTTCTACCTCAAGCCTCGCCTGATTGGCTATTGTGCCAGAAGAAACTATATCAAAGGCGTTCTGCAGAGAAACAGGTGTTACCATCTTCAATAGTCCAACTCTTAATCCAACCCTGCTAATCTTTTTTGCCTTGTGCTCACTGGCTTTCTTGAGTACTCCCTTTAATATCGCCTTTGCAATTGTGAATTCATGCATATTATTACTTTTTTAAATTTCGTGCTGCCAAAAGAGAAAATATATTATAGTCATCAGTTCTCAGGGTTCAGAATTCAGCTTTTTGTAAAAACCGTAAAGCATCTTATCTGCTTCGTCAGATAAATCTAATAACTTCTGATAATCTATCCGATTTATATATTTTAATCCAGCTAATAAGATTAGATAGTATTTAGTCTCTTCGAAAGAAGAGGGTGCTATATTCATAAACTGCCTGAATTCTTTATCACTTCTGCGCTTAAAACCTTGGCAATATTAACAGGTACAGAAACTGCCGACCTTCTCATCTGAGAAAATTAAACCAAACCTTTCTTTATCAGGAAATTTTTCAGTAATTCTATATATTTCCAAAACTAACTCATGTGCTTTTTGCCAAACTTTTAACTCTCTAAATGTCTTCATAACTGAATCCTGAGTACTAATCTATTCCTTTGCCGGTGCTTGACATACTTAAGGTAACATGTTTTACGCCCTTTACTGCATGCAATTTATCAGATAATTTCATT
>CAYYAU010000372.1:0-1659 GCA_964469765.1 uncultured Clostridia bacterium
CTGCAGGAATCCTAAAAACATTTATTTGTTTATCAGTTTTATGATAAATATTAGATAAGACTAAACGTAAAGACATTGACCCGAAATTCTTTCTTTCTTCAGGGGTTATATAATACATAAAATCAACCATTTTATTTAAACAGCCGGGAGTAAATATAAAACGGCCATGTCCAATAACTTTATTGTGTTTAATGAGGAGAAAGAAATAAGCATCAGCTTGAGTTTTATCTACGAAACAAATCCATTTTATTCCATTACTCTCAGAATAAACAGCTTCTTGATTATCTAAAATTTTCCTTATATTATAATCAGTATAGCCATTAGTAATTGTTAATCCTCGTTCTGACAAAAATCTTTCAAAATGTTTTATATATACATTTGCTTCTTTAGTGGTCAATGGATTAAATTCTATTTGACTCTGTAAAATATAGTTTATAAGTCTTTTTCTTCTATGACTACCAGGAATAACGATTTCTTGATGGATTTTAAAAAACTCTCTATCTCTGGACATAGATGATATAAGCGGAATATCAGTTTCATCAGGAGAATTGTCTTTTGGGATAGAACCTGGGTTTATAAGGTAATAAGGTTTATCTTTTGGTTTTATGATATCAAATCTTCCAAGATTAGAAATACAATATCCACCACTGTCATCTATGAAAAGTTCTCTTATTCCGTGTTTCTTTATTTCACAAACTACTAATCTTTTTCCAGTTGGCCATCTTCTATCCTTTGATTTTATCGTTGATTTAATTTTTCTTCTTTTCTTTTTATATTCATCTGGAGCGTTTATGTTTATAAGAACAGATATAAAATAGATTAAATACCCTATTGCTATTACTATCCATCCAAGAATAGGAAAGAGTGCTAACATACCTATAAAATGAGAATTAAACCGGGACTCCACCCTTTCGTGGATTATTATCCATCGTGCAATTAGTCTGTTAATTGGATTTTTAGAAAAAAGCAATGATAAAAATGCATCTGCTGAGTTTGGATGAAGTCCTCTTTTAGTAATATATTCTTTCAAGTGTGTTTGTGTAATCTGAGAAGATCTCTGAATAGTTTCTTGTAATAGTATAGTTGCTTCTGTTTTTTCCCGTTTTTCTTTTTTGATTCTTCTTTTAATTTTTTCAATATTATAGTACTGTGCTAAAAGTTTCTTAAATATCTTTTCTCTATAATTTATTGTTGAAATAGCGATGGGGGTTTTACCTGCTTCTTCAAATGAAAATCCAGCTTTTCTCATTTTATTCCATACCCCAACCTTCATAAGATAATATTTAAAACTTGTATACACTATATACCATCCTAAAATACTAACAAGTGAAAAGATTCTTCTTAATGGTATCCAAGAAATTCCCATTAAACTGAATAGAATAATTACACCACCAACAAAAAACATCCATCTTGCCCATTTGTCGGATGATTCTGCAGTAAAACTCTGGACAGAGTTGTTTTTGTCATTTTCTTTTTGTTCCATAATGGAAAATAATTTATTTATATTCTCTGCTTTAGTCCGTACATACAACATTAGTTGTGTATCACCAATCTTTTCATAAATCTTAGAAGCCTTTATAAACAGTAACTTAGCTTGTTCAATTAATTCTATATTACTACTATTCTGGAAAGTATGTGCTAAGTAACAATATGTTTCTG
>CAYYAU010000373.1:0-1646 GCA_964469765.1 uncultured Clostridia bacterium
TATCTCATCGGCCCTGCCGACCTGGATCAGTTCACCTTCCATCAATACACCTATCCTATCAGCCAGATGCTGCCCCTGCGACATATCATGAGTCGCCATCACTATGGTAGTTCCCTGCTCACGATTGAAGCGCAGGATGAGCTTCTCAATCAAGTCTACGCTTATAGGATCGAGATTCGCGGTTGGCTCGTCCAGCAGAAGCACTTCTGGCTCGGTTATCATAGCACGAGCCAGAGCCACCCTTTGAGCCTCTCCTCCGGACAACGTCCGTGCTTTTCTTCTCTGAAAGCCTTCGAGACCAATCACCTCCAGCATCCTGCCAACCTTCTCGAAAATGCTTTTTCGGCCATAGCTTCTTACCTTGAGGGGGTAAGCGACGTTATCATAGACACTGGCATTAAAGACCACTGGCTTCTGAAACACCATTGCCATCTTGCGGCGCGTCTCCAAGCTAAACTTCGGCGACGATAAAACATCTTGCCCGGTAAAATATATCCTGCCTGAAGTAGGGCTATCAAGCTGGGCAAGCAGCCGTAAAAGCGTGGTTTTTCCAGCGCCGGTTGGACCAATCATGGCGAATACTTCACCTTTCTCTATAGCCAGAGTAATCCCTTTTAGCACTTCCTTAGAGCTAAAGTGCTGGCGCAAACCCACTACCTCTATCAGGGACATCAATACCTCCCCTGTACCGTAAGCATGATGATATTGAGTACCAGAGCCAGAATAATTAGTATGATTCCAAGAGCAAGGGCTAGCTCCAATTCGCCTCTTTGCGTCTCCAGTGCAATGGCAGTGGTTAACACTCGTGTAGATCCCCTGATATTTCCGCCAACTATCAGGGCGGCACCCACCTCGGAAATAGCCCGGCTAAAGCCCATGAGACCGGCTGCCCCAACAGCGAATCTCGCCTCCTTGATGATAGTCCAGATAGCCTGAAACCCGGTGGCGCCCAACGATAGGGCGGTATCCCTGATGGCTCTGTCCACTCCGCTTAGAGCAGAAATGGTGAGTCCGAGCAATACCGGCGTGATTAGTACCATCTGTGCCAGAACCATAGCCGCCGGAGTAAAAAGAATGCCAAAGCCGCCGAGCGGCCCAGCTCGGGAGACCAGCAGGAAAACGAGGAGACCGACACAAACTGTGGGCAGGCTGTAAAAAGTCTGAATGATGTTGACCAGTACCCGCCTGCCTCGAAAGCGGTGAAAATGTATTAGCCCGCCGAGAGGAATGCAAATCAGCGAGGCGAGTATGGTGGAGGTAGCTGAGATACCCAGCGACCTCAATGCTATCTCTGCAACCTCAGGGTCCAGACTGACTATGAGTTCAATGGCTCTTAAGAAGCCTCCCCAGAGTTCGTTCATTTCACTGACCATTCAGCAGGCTTGGCACACTCAGCCCATGTCGGACAGCCTATCTCCCTACACTTTCCCATACCGCAGGGTGTAAAAAGCGGCATCCCATATTCTGACACGCCGTAAACTCCAATCAGCTTCTGGATTTCGTCGGAAATAAGGAAATTTATCAGACTGCTGGCCATTTCAATATTTATTCCCCTATCAGGGTGTTTCTCTGGATTTATGGCAAGCGCTGCATAAACATTGAGCAAGCTTTCTCCCTTTCCCACTACAGGAACCAGCCCCAAATCG
>CAYYAU010000374.1:0-1643 GCA_964469765.1 uncultured Clostridia bacterium
CCCAAAAATAAACCAAGAACATATCGAATTCTCTACTTTGGCGAATCCAGCAATTTATCTGAACGAGGATTTTATCGTTCACACCATAAATACGATTGTTGGATTCGAGAGGCTGGCTTCGAAAGTAATCTCTATATAGGTATCTATTGTATGCCGAACTCAACTGATGAGGAAAGACGGAAGGTAGAGGCAAAATTAATTGACCAATACCATCCGACATGTAATGATTAAACAACAACCAAAATTCTGTGTATCTTGCAGGTGCTTGTCCTACGGTCGCCTAACAGTGGATATACGGGTATGTTTTACTTCGCCCAAATTCGACAAAGTAGAACTTCCTTTATCCGCAAACCATTATGTCGACGATTAATAATGTGTCAGAGAAGCCTGCATCTTCACAAATACCGAAAAAGGTTTCTAGTCTCCAAATTCTAGATTTTTTAAAAAAATTAAAATATTCTTAAATTTTAATAACTCTTTACCTCCTCCCACACCTCCTCAAACTCCCTATAAGCAGTTTTATCCACCTCTTTATTCTTATTGTATTCAAACACCAACTCCCCCGAATAATGCTCATAAATCAAAATCTCATCGCCCTCCTTTATAATATCTACCGTAACGGTAGCCGGATTATTGGTTGGTTTTTCTTTGCCGATAGAGTATTCTAATAGCAATCCAACAGCCAAATACATCCCCAAAATCAAATACCCTTCAATCCTCCTAAACCTCATTTTTTCTCTCCTTTCTATTTTTATTCTCTATAATAATGTTTAATAATCCCACCTAACCTTGAATCGCACCTTATTTTTCCGTTGCCATTCTTTGGCTTATAATTAAGAGGCATATTATTTAAAGATGAATGTGGCCGGACAGTGTTGTAGTATTTGACGTATTCTTTAACTAAGTATCTAAAGTGTCTTTCTCCAAAGACAAAGAAGTAATCTAAGCATTCTCTTTTTATTGTGCCAACCCAGCCTTCAGCATAAGGATTTAAATTAGGGGATTTATAAGGAATTCTTTTTACTTTAACTCCAAAACTTTCTATTATTTTGTCAAACTCTCTTGAATACTTACTATCTCCATCCCTGATAAGCAATTTCTCTGAGTTTTCGCCAGTTTTAAACAAAAAAGATACAGTCTTTGTCTTGCTATTTACCCATTCCCTTGTAGGATTTTTTGTTATTCCTGCAATATGGACTTTTCTTGTATGAACATTGATAAAGAATAAGGCATGAAAAGTCTTAGGCCCTAACATTGTCCATACAGTCTTGGTAAAGAAATCACAAGCCCAGAGTGTCTTAAAATGCCTTTTTATAAAAGCATCCCAGGTGTCTTTACTTCTCTTAGGTGCAGGCTCAAGGCCATTTTCTTTTAATATATTCTTAACCGTATTGCGGGAAACACTTTTAATCCTTAATTTCTTAAGCTCACCTAATATCCTTGTATATCCCCAGTGATTTTCTTTAGCCAATCTTACGATTAATTCCCTTATTTCTTGAGGAGTTTTTCTTCTGCCTCTTCTGTTATTTTTATTCTTATATACCCCATTACTAACCCATCTTCTAAAGGTAGAATAACTCACAACAGATATAAATCTTTTTATACTTCCTCCTAAGGGTAAGCCATATTTAATAAGCCTTTGT
>CAYYAU010000375.1:0-1642 GCA_964469765.1 uncultured Clostridia bacterium
GAGAACCAACATTTCCAGTAAGCATTGCAAGATTAGCAATTGCTTTAACATTATCGGTCCCTGTAGTATGCTGGGTTATTCCCATAGCAAACACAATGACAGCTTTTTCTGCTTTACCAAAAAGCTCTGCTGCTTTGATTAGACTCTGCTTTGGAATACCTGTTATCTTCTCCACATATACAGGAGTATATCTCTTTAAACGTTTAGAAAACTCCTCAAACCCTTCAGTTCTTTGATTTATAAAATCATTATCTTCCCATTGATTCTTTAAAATTATATGCATAATTCCATTTAAGTATGCAACATCCGTACCGTTTCTCTGCTGTAGCCATACATCTGCCCATCTAACCAAATCAATTCTGCGAGGGTCAGCCACTATTAACTTAGTTTTTTTGAATTTTATTGCTCTTTTTATAGCTGTTGATATTACAGGATGTGTTTCAGTTGTATTTGAGCCAGTAACAAGTATAACATCTGTTGATTCAATATCCTTAATAGAATTGGTCATTGCTCCTGACCCAAAACTGGAAATCAAGCCTACAATTGTTGAAGCATGACATAACCTTGCACAATGGTCAACATTATTGTTCCCAAAAACAATCCTTACAAACTTCTGAAATAGATAATTTTCCTCATTTGTACATTTTGCTGAGGAAAGACCTGCAAGAGACTCTTTACCATATTTCTTTTTTATCTGAGTTAACCTTTTCGCAACTAAATTTAATACTTCATTCCAACTTGTTTTTTTAAACCTTCCATTTTCTTTTATTAAAGGATACTTAAGCCTTTGAGGATGACCTACAAACTCATAACCAAACCGTCCCTTTACACATAATTCACCATAATTTGGTGGGACTTTCTCTTTCCCAGATATCTTTAAAATTGTATTATTTTTTACATACACCTCAATCTGACACCCAACACCACAGTAAGGACAAATCGTTGTCACCTTTTCTACATCCTTTGATAAAGGTTTTAATACATCCTTTTGTTTTAATGCTTCAACAGGACAAGCCTGCACACAATCACCACAGCCTGCGCAGTCTGTTTCACTTAGTTTCTGATTAAATCCACTGATAAGTTTTGTCCTATTTCCTCTATATCCAAATTGCAGAACTTCATTTACAACTCTATTCTGACACACCTCAACACATATCCCACATAATATACATTTATTTATTTCTTTTATTATAACCGGACTTGAATTGTCAATATCTAAATCCTTTTTATTCTTTGAAAACCTTTTTCTATCTATATTATATTTTGAAAACAACGTTTGTAGTCTACCTTTCTTTGAAACCCTTATTTCAGAATACAAAAGCTCAAGAATAACCTTTCTAATACTTTTAATCTCATTATCCTCACTAATTACATCCATTCCTTCAGTAACAAAAGTAGAACAGGATGGGAAAAGACCTTCTTTACCTTTAATCTTAACCAAACACAACCGGCAATTCCCCAAAGGCTTTATCCCTTCATGATAACAAAGATAAGGGATATCAATACCATTATCCAAAGCAGCTTGAAGAATAGTTTTCCCTTTTCGTGTAGAAATCCTTTTACCATCCAAAGTAAAGTTTATTTTTTCATTCATAATTGGTGAGATTTTATAAATTTAACAACATTAAGTCAAGAGCTTTCT
>CAYYAU010000376.1:0-1639 GCA_964469765.1 uncultured Clostridia bacterium
CACAATGTTTATGAGAAAAGTTATATATCAAAATGCGTAAAATATTTAAGAGAATACAATGTGGATAATGTCGGTGGAATTGGGGTTACATTACCAGGAGCTAATACAATATTAGCCAGGTCTATTGCATTGGCTCTTTCTCATCCCTTTGGAGTAGGGAATTCCTATTTTAGAATAGGTTCAAAAAAACCAAGACTTGTGGATACCATTCCCTTTGGTTGTTATAGAAAAGAAGTTTTTGAGAAAATCGGGCTATTTGACGAGGACTTATTACGGGGACAAGATGCTGAATTTAATGCTCGATTGAGAAAGAATGGGGGAAGAATTCTACTGGTTCCGGAAATTGTTTCGTACTATTATGCTCGTGATTCTTTGTCCAAGCTTTGGAGAATGTACTTTCAATATGGATACTTTAAGCCTTTAACAGCTAAAAAAATAGGAAATGTTTATACTTGGAGGCAATTAATTCCGGGAACATTTGTTGGAAGTTTAATCATTTTGGCAATACTTACAATAATTTACAGGCCCTTTTTATGGCTTTTTCTTTTTATATTAGGTTCTTACATAATTGCCAACCTGGCATTTTCTTTAATGATTTCTTTTAAAAAAGGATTTAGATTCTTTTTTGTCCCTCCTCTTGTCTTTGCAACTTTACATTTTAGTTATGGCATAGGCTATCTAAAAGGGATATGGGATTTCATTATTTTTAAAAAGCACAAAAAGAAAAAGATTGAAGATATGCCCCTTACGAGATAAAAGAGATTTACGAAAGGAATGCGTGCAGGTCAGTGGGGTCAAACCTACAATATACATTTAACATCAGCTATTTCCTTTTTTAATTCAATTGATTCTTGAATCTTGTCTTCAACCTTTGTCAGTATATTTGTTATTGCTTGAGGGCTTATTCCAAAATAACTTCCTATTTCAGAGTTTTTTCTGCCGTTTGCAATCTTTGAGAGATATATGGCAATTTTTTTTTGCTTTGAATATTTAAAGGATCCTTCTCGTCTTTATTTACACAATCTACAAACTTTTGTATTCCATAATAGCTGTTTTTAGTTTTTTAGAAAAATAAGCCAGGGTATTGTTAATACCAACAATCCCCGTATGCACATAAGGTTTTAAGAAATTTACCGATGTGGTCAATTGAAAAATTTACAGAAAGAAGTTTTGCTCCGCTTCAATGAACTTGGAGAATATCACACAAGAATTTCAAAATGGCTTTGAAACACGCAAAAGGATTGCTTTATTACTTTTTTAAGTACAAATATCTATTTAATAGACATCATCTTTATACTAAAATTAGAAAAGCGAATAAAGATAAGCGTGAGTTCTATTAAGTAATATAGACTTAATTGCGTTACCATTCCTCACCTTTAATGAATCCGTAGTTCCAGAGGCTTTGCTGGCTTTATCTATTACCTTGATCTTCTTAAACAATGGTCTAATAATAAGAATTTCTCACTATCTTCATATTTTTGATTTTACCGTATTTATCTTATTTTTTAAAAGAGTGGTCAATTTGTTGACATTTTTAAATTGTGGTATAGAATAGTGCGAGGTTGTAGATTAGGCGCGTGGAGGATATAATTTTATGAAAAGAGAAAAAGTGTTTGCTTTTTTTCAGTTTATCATCGAT
>CAYYAU010000377.1:0-1639 GCA_964469765.1 uncultured Clostridia bacterium
AAAGTTCAACCATGGAAGAAAAAATACTTGAGAAACCAGAAGATTATAGAGATTGGGATAAGCTAAGCCAGCATTGTGAAGTAATAGAAGGATTAACAGAAGTTGAAAAAGAAAAGGCTAAAAGAACCTTTTTGTTTTTGAAACATGAATTAGGGGAAGATTTTCTAGATAGCGCTTTTAATGTTGGTCATCCTATTATGCAGTATGTTTTTAATGTAGCTCCTTGGACTCGCAGATGGTTTATTTGGTTTGCTGAGGCACTTAAAGAACTAAAAGATCACCAGAACTATGAGAGTTTACTGACTCGGCTAAGAGATAAGGATAAATTTGTCGAGGCTCTTTCTGTCTTGGAGCCCTCTTATAAATTTGCAAAGGCAGGATTTAAACTTAACTTTGATCCTAAGATATCTGATAGATCAAAAGAAAAAATCCCTGACTTAAAAATAACCAATAGCGAAAATAGGGAAGAGTTATTTGTAGAAGTCTCTATTCAAAAAGAAAGTATGGTTCAAAGAGAAGCTGGTATGACTCTGCAGGAAATTAGTAAACCCCTTTTGTGGTCAGCTCCATTCATCTATCATTCTGGTAGGGTTTACAAAACTCTTTCTGAAAAACATCTGGCAGAAGTAGTAAATAAAGTTCAGCAGTTGGTTGAAAAAGTTAAAAAGGAGAAAGCCTTTAACGAGGTAGTTGAAGAAGGTGTGGTTGAAATAGGCTTAGCGCCGGAAAATGATATAGAAATACTGAAAAAATGGGCGAAGGACAGAAGGTTAAAAGTAGGAGAATTATCTGGTCCTTCTTATGATGTAGACGAAATATTAAGAATGAAAGGAAAAATTAAGAAAGAACAAAAACAATTGCCTCACGATCATGCCAATGTTATCATTATAAAGAATAATACCCTTTTCTTTCATATGTATGATATCAGAAAAGCGATAAATGAATTAGAAGAAGAGATATATAGATATCCTCATCTATTAATTGTAATTATTAGTGGAGGATATATGGGGATGGGTGAACCTACAGCCATTATGAAAAATCAGCACTTGTTTGTTAAAAAAGTAAAGGCTGATATACTATCGGTAGATGAGCATATTCTTTTGCTTAACAAATATTGTACCTTTAGTATTTCTCCATCTTCAATCGCTAAAATTTATACAGCTTTTACACGATATTAAGATTAAGAGTCAAAAAGAATGAGGCCTCTACAAGTCTTAGTGCAAAAATGGCATTTTATTTTCTTTCCCTTCTATGCTAAAATGAAAAGAGACGACAGGAAAATAAACACGGGAAGATACTGCTATTGGTACGGGAAGAAGGTAGGTTGCGGTAAATGAGGATCTTGGAGTAATTTATAAAGAGTATGGTCATGGCTTATATAAAACCTACTTTAGATGAATTTCTCAAAACCCTTTTAGATGATGTGCTTACTTCGAAAACCTTTATAGACTGGGGGAGAATTCAGGATTTTTTAGAGGATTATCGTCGAGAGATAGCATTAATAGGGAGTTTAAGTAATAAAGAACCTCTTAAGGATTTAGAAGACTTACTTTTAAAATATCCAAGAATTCTAGAGCTTCTTCACCATCTAATAGCTCATGAGCCTAAGAAATTGAATTTGATGGATATTGGGGTCATT
>CAYYAU010000378.1:0-1636 GCA_964469765.1 uncultured Clostridia bacterium
CCAATATAAAAACCTTCTTCATTGTAGTCTTCATACAGTTCATCAGAGATTCCACAAGAATGTTCACTATAATAATCAGGGTCATAGTGATATAACCCAGAGAAAAAAATTACAGGTTTAAAATCTGCTATTTGCATTATACTCCAGCCTGCACCATACTTTATATTCTTTGCATACTCAAAAAATAGATTAATGTTATTATTTAGCCAGCTATCTACATAAAGACTTACAATTGAATTATTGCTACCTCTGAAAAGATAATATCCTTTATCTTCAGAAGGATTTATCTTTGGAGAATACTGGCTTTGATATCCTAATACACTAATCTTTAGGTTATTAAAAGGAACATAGCTTATTCTAGAACCTATCATTTTTTCGTTTAGCTTATGAAACTTATCAAAGTCATTCTCTTGCTCAATATATCCATAATCTTCTCTTACACTATTATCTGTTTCCAGCGGCGTTTTTATACTCCCATCATCATTTAAAAAAGCATCTAACTTTTTATCAGAATAGAATACATCAAAACTAAAATTATTTATCTCTTTCTTAAAAGCAACTCCTGAGAAGTTTACATTCACATTAGTACTTCTATCTGGATATATCCCTTTTTCTTTAATTTTGATTGGCCTTATCAATATATACCCTGGACTAAATACAACTCCTTGATTATACTCAAGTGTATAGTTACCTACAATTATACATTTAAAACCAAAAAGACCCTTTAAATAAATATATCTCTTTGCCAGAAAATATTTAAAAACATTATTCCATGTTATGGGTAACATACCATCCGAACCACCCCTTCTAAACAAAAAACAACCTTCAACATTTTCTTTATACTTTACGATTCCTCTATAATAAATATAAGGTTCATTTCTTAATGAAAAACTGTTCTCCAAATAATCTTTGCTGTAGGGTCTTTCATATTTAACCCTAAGTTTTGATTCACACTTAAAACCATAAATCCTCTTTACCGTTACATATGGCACAATCTTATTGTATATCTGTTTAACTTGAGGAATCTCTTTTAACTGGTCAATAGTCTTAAATCCTTTTTTCTTCTGATACTTAATTATCTTTTTAGCAATATTCTCATCCACAAAAGGAATCTGAAGAAGCTCTTCAAAAGTTACTGTGTTTAAATTTAAAGGGTGCTTTTCTAAATAAGAAAGAATATCCTGTTGAGGTGCTTCTAAATCCATCTGCTCATTAAAATACTCTTCATAAGTCAATTGAGAAAAACCCAACAAGGCTTTGGTAATAAAAAAAATTATAACAACAGGATAACCCCTTTTCATTTAAATATTCTACTTCCCCTTGAAGGTTAAATGCTAATATTTTATTCTTACAGAAAACCAGTGTTCCAAAGGAAGTTCTTGATGAAAATAAACCGAATAATCAAACAGAAATGACCCTATATTTGTTCCAAAACCAAAGGAAGGTCTTACGGGTAAAAACTTCATTCCACATCTAAAAGTAAGATAATTATTAAAGTAGAATTCAATACCTGCCTTTACCTCAAAATTATTTTTATATGTTGCCAGCCATTTATCAATCTCAATACTTGAAAGAAATCTCTGATAAGAATAACTTATTCCTACCTCTACTGTACTTGGTGGCTTCTCTGAGGTGT
>CAYYAU010000379.1:0-1633 GCA_964469765.1 uncultured Clostridia bacterium
TTCCCATTTAACTCCTAATGTTCTTTCTAATACTATTTCTCTATTCCCAATTTTAATACTTCTTTCATGAATCACCTTTCTTCCCCAGATGTCGCCAACAATATAATAATCTGTCCAAGTAGTTGTTATTCCAGGTGCTATTGTGCGAGTTACTTCAACAGGTTGAATTACCGTGTCATCAGTAATGCCAGCATCTTTGAGTTCCTGTATTATTTCTTTTCTTTTACCCTCTGGTAATTTTTTAAAGAATTGGTTTAATTTTGCTTTTAAAATTTCATAAAGCTTCTTTGGTGCTATCTTAGAATTAGTTCTCCAGAGTTCTTTGTTTTTATATCTAAATATTGTTCTAATTACTTTGTCTGGTTCTGTAGTATGATTATACTCTCTTATCTCTTTCCATCCATTCCAAGTTGATGTTTGTTGTCTTCCAAACTGGTCAAAGGTTTTAGTTTTGATAATAAGAGTTTGTGGGTTATTAAATACACCTTCAATAAGAAAAATAATTTTTTCAGGGTTTTGTCTTTGCTTAATGAATTGGGCAACTACTTTTTGAGATAATGGTGTTAGGTCCTCTATTGCTTCTACAATAGCATTGCCATTTTCATCATATTTGCCTGTGAATTTACCAAGGCTGAATGGAATAGTGTAATCATTTTTATCCTCATCATAAACAAAGGCGATGCGGTATTGTTCAGCATCAGTTATTGGGTCGCGAAGGATTATTGTATAAAGGGAGTTTGGTTCATTCTTTTCTCCTTTCAGTTCTTTTACCACATTACCATATTGGTTTATCCATTGGGTGGTAACATTCTTTTTGTTGTGCTTAATAAATTCAGCAACTCCGTCTTTATTGCCTTTTTCTAATTCTTGAGCAAGATTCTGAAAATCATCTTTTGTTTTTCCTGCTGCAAGAATATCCTCTAAGGTTATTATATAAACCTTGTCCGGTTCATCAGAAGGAATTCCTATGCTTATGTAATGTCTCTCTAATTCTTCAAGTTTTTGTTTAAATACTTCTGGTTTAATAGGTCGACCAACTATACTCTTTATAAATTCTGAAACACTAACCCCTACCATTTTTAAGTTTTGCCAACTAAGTTTTGGAGTTAAAACATAGGTTACTCTTCCTATTTCTCTTCCATACTTTGTATAATTTATATCTGTGGTCCTTTCTTTAATAATTACCTTTCTTGTTTGACCATACTGATCGTATGCTTCTATTCTTGTTCTATTGTTGTTAATCTTATCCACTATTGTAAACTCTGCTAAACCATCTTTATACCCTAAAAATGAGCCTTCCTCTAATATTACCACTCCTACTCTAACTCCTGTTTTTGTGGGTAGCCCATACTCATTATAATTTAAACTTGTTACTCTATCTCCTACCTGTATCATCCTTACCTGACCATATATGTCATAGCCTTCTACTCTTGTTCTATTACCATTCACTAAATCTGTAATCATAAACAAGGCTAACCCATCCTTATACCCTATGAACTTCCCTTCCTTTATCTTTACTTTATCTACCCAGGTCTCTGTTGTTGTTGGCAATCCATATTTGTCATAATTTGTATATGCTACTCTATCTCCTACCTGTATCATCCTTACCTGACCATATATGTCATAGCCTTCT
>CAYYAU010000380.1:0-1629 GCA_964469765.1 uncultured Clostridia bacterium
CCCCAATCTGGAGCATATCGGCGTAACGTGATACAAGTTCTACCTGCGACGGGCTCATTACCTCGGTAACAACCCTCAGGCCCGTCTCAGCGCGCGCTTCACTAAGCATCCTCAATGCATCTTCTCCAAGCCCCTGGAAACTATACGGTGAAGTCCTTGGTTTGAATGCGCCGCCACGAAGCATAGTTGCGCCTGCTTTTCGGACCGCTTTTGCTATTTGAAGTAGTATCTCGGAATTTTCAACCGCACAGGGACCAGCAGCTACAACTATCCTTTTAGCACCGATTTCTAACCCATCCACGGAAACTACCGTGTCGGATTTTTTCCACTCTCTGCTTGCAAGCTTATACGGTTTTGAAATCAGCGTAATTGACTCTATCCAGTCGTAACTCTCAAAGACCTCTCTATAGCTGGCTGCGTTCTCTCCTATTACACCGAGCGTAACGCGCTGCGCACCTTTGGATATATGCGCTTTGAAGCCAAGTTCTTCTATTTTTGATATTGTCTCCTGCATCTGTTTTTCTGTTGCATCTGCTTTAAGCGTAAGTATCACAATATCCCCCTGAGTGCACGCACTAATTTCCTGTTTTCTTCTGGCTTCCCAATTGTAATACGTAAATATTCATCTAATCCATAATCTGGCAACGGACGTACAATAATCCCGCGAGAAAGCAATTTTTCATTTATCTTATCGGCACGTTTACCGAATTTTACGAGTATGAAATTGCACTGTGACGGAATGGTCTGGAGACCAAGCTTATGGAACTCGCCTTCCAGATATTTCATTTCCTGTCTGTTGAGTTTACTACACTTTTTGATATGCACATAATCATCAAGTGCTGCACATGCTGCCGCCTGAGCCACAACAGAAGTATTAAATGGAGGCCTAATACGGTCTACCAATTCAATTATTGAAGAAGGGGCAAGCGCATAACCTATCCTTAAACCTGCCAGACCATAAATTTTAGAAAGTGTTCTTAGTATTACAATACGTTTACCATGACGCAAATATTCTATCGTTTTCGGATAATCCTTCGCTGTG
Source organism: uncultured Clostridia bacterium (assembly GCA_964469765.1). Taxonomy (GTDB): domain Bacteria; phylum UBA6262; class WVXT01; order CAYYAU01; family CAYYAU01; genus CAYYAU01. Next base: position 1,043 of record CAYYAU010000380.1, read on the forward strand.
ACATATTCTGTATATGCCTCGTCAAAAACTACAATCACATCAGTTGGTATAGAATTCATGAAACGCGAAACATCGTGTGCACCAACATATGTCCCTGTAGGATTATTCGGATTTGCAATAAAACAGAGCTTTGTATGTTTTGTAATCGCCTCAGCAAACGCACCCAGGTCATGAGTAAGCGAACGCATTGGAATCTCTTTAATTTTGCACCCCATTAACTCGCCTGCCATGCGATAACGGATAAATGCATGCTGCGATATAATAATTTCATCTTCCGGATGCAAGAATGCTTTTGCAACAAGTTCTATCAGTTCATCTGTTCCGTTTCCAAGAGTAACCTGACTCTTAGGAATCCGCCAATGTCTTGCAATGCGTTTACAAAGATAATAACCGCCTGGGTCAGGATAGCGATTTATTTGCTTTAAAATTTTTTGCGCACTTTTTAGAGCGAGCGGCGATGGTCCAAACGCATTCTCATTTGATGCAAGTTTTATTACGCTCCAAAGATGTCGCTGGCGTTTAAGCTCGTCAATCGGTTTTCCTGCCTGATATGGCTTGAAATTCCTGACTTCCTTGCGCGCCATCTG
>CAYYAU010000381.1:0-1623 GCA_964469765.1 uncultured Clostridia bacterium
AATTACTTTTAGAATTATCACAGAATGGGTGAATAAATCCAGAGTTTAAAGCTGTTACATGTTAACAAGTTACCCATGAAGCCGGATATAGTAATTGCAAAGAAAAACATTCAAAATCTTAAAAAAGATGAATGAAAAGTGAGGCTCGTTTGGAAATGTGAAGAAAAAAAGAAAATATTTTAGAAAAAAATTTATTATTTAAATAAAAGGAGGAGAGATGTTTATATTTGGGAATTTACTTTATGCACTTGCATATGTTCTAAATATTTTAATGAGTATCTATTATTGGATAATAATTATCTATGTTGTTTTTTCATGGGTAAATGCAGACCCATATAATCCAATAGTAAGGATTATAAATGCTATTGCAAATATAGTTATTCGCCCAATAAGAAAAATTATTCCAACTCAAATAGGTGTATTAGATTTTGCTCCTTTTATAGCTATTTTGATTTTAATATTTATACAAAAATTTTTGATTAAGTCGCTTTTTGATTTTGCTAGGTATTTACGGTAAAATATGAAGGTTGGAATAATTAGTTTGGGATGTTGGAGAAACACTGTAGATTCTGAAGTTATTGCTTTTCAACTTAAAAGAAAAGGATATATTTTTTCTAATAACTTCAACGATAGCGATATTGTAATTGTAAATACGTGTAGCTTTATAAAAGAAGCAGAGAAAGAAACAATAAGAACATTAAAAAAATTAGAAAAATTCAAAAAAGAAAAAAAAATAAAAAAAATAATAGTTACCGGATGTTTCCCCCAGAAATATAGGGATTCAATTAAAACTAAATATCCTTTTATAGATGGTTTTCTTGGTACTGCTAATTTCTGTAACATAAATACAGTAATTGAAAAAATAACTAAATATAAAGAAAAAGTTTGTAATATACCTGCTAATTTCTCTTCACAATATAAACCAACCACCATCAATAGAGTTTTAATTACTCCTCCATCTTATGCCTTTGTAAAGATTTCTGAAGGATGTAATAACAGTTGTAGTTTCTGTATTATCCCGCAGTTGAAAGGTCCTTATAGAACCAAACCAAAAGGGTTAATTTTTGAAGAAATAGAGTCTTTGAAAAGGAAAAATATAAAAGAGATAATTTTAATAGGACAGGATACCACATCTTATGGAATAGATTTATATAGAGGATATAGATTCATAAATCTATTGGATGAAATAGCAAAAAAATTTCCGGATTTATGGATACGATTTCTTTATAGTTTACCAAACCGTTTTAATATAGATATTATTAAGGTTATGAAACATAATCAAAATATATGTCCCTACATTGATTTACCAATACAACATATCAATAACCGTATTCTTAATTTAATGAAAAGAAATATTACAAAAAGAGAAATTATCCTCCTTATTGAAAAAATATTTAAAATCTATCCTCAAGTTGTCCTTCGCACATCCTTGATTGCAGGGTTTCCAACAGAAACCAATAAAGAGTTTAAAGAGTTAGTCGCGTTTGTTAAAAAAGGGTATTTTAAACATTTAGGGGTCTTTTTATATTCAAAAGAAAATAATACATTAGCGTATAGTTATTCTAAACAAATCCCAAAATCTCTAAAAAAACAAAGAAGACATATTATAATGCTTACTCAACA
>CAYYAU010000382.1:0-1623 GCA_964469765.1 uncultured Clostridia bacterium
AAAAATAGACCTATCATCTTCGTTATGTTTGAAATCAAATTTGGTTCTAGACTTAATTCAATGATTACCCCGTTAATTCCTTCGTATATTGAGACCATAAATGCTATTGATGTCATGAAACTTGAAAAGAATATTATTGGTGATGACTTCCACCAGTTCATAATTATCCTATCTATTGAAAATCCTCGGACAACAAATGCGGTACCTAAGATCATTAATGCCCCTATTGTTGTGTACTGCGCATATCCGCTCAATTGTAAGATCGCTAAAAGTAAAAATATGGCTCCTGGTACCCCAAGAAATATTCTTGCATACTGTGGTTCTACAATGATTCTCTTAAGATATCTTGCTATAAGTATATACGTTTCTTCTACACTTCTCTCTTGTTGTATTATGACTCTCCTAATGGATAGTATTGGAAGTTTTGATTGTATTATCGGTATAACTGCTTCATCTGATGCTCCATCTGAAACAAGTATGACTCCATTAAATGATGCATCTTGAAGTATCTGTTCTAATTCCTTTGATATCTTCATATCTGCCTTTGAACTTCCTTCTGGAATCCCTGAGACAGTAGCAACTTCGCAATCAATTCCCTCTTTTTTCAGATCATCATAAACTCCTATAGCAGCAAAAATAGCGTTAACATCGGAATCTTCAGGCGCCTTAACTGCAAACTTTACTGCTACTTCTATGTTCTTTTCTCTTCCTACTATGGGCGTTTTTATTCCTGTCACTGAGCCGACGTCGTCGTCTCGGTCAACACATAACACTAGAATCTTATTTACACTGTTTTTTATGTTTTGCATGTTTTCTCACTTAAATATTAAGACCTACTCTAAAATATTTATTTCAGAGTTTCTTATCTATTTCCATTAACGCCTTAAATTCTTCGAAGCTAATCTTTTGTCCTTTACTAACTTTATTCCTGGCAATTTCAGCTAATTTCGTCATAACTTTGACTTCTTTTTCTCTTCTTGTGGAGAGTCCAATGGCCTTTCTTTTAGCTTGTAAATTTATTATCTCATCATTCATTTTACGTAGTTCTTTATAGATCTCATCGACTCTACTTTTTGTTTCGTCGATTTCTTCATTCAATTTTTTTCTTTTTTTCTTTAATTCTGTTATCTCTATATTCTTCTTCTCTTTTTCTTCATCAAGCCTATTAATCTCTTCATCTAATTTGTCTATCTTTCTCTTTAGGTCTTGATATTTTGCTACTATTGCCTGTTTTTCTACTTGTAATTCAAGTTTTTTCTTCTTTATTTCCTTTGCTTTATCGAGGAGTATCTTTTTTTTGTTAAGTTCCGCTATTCTTTCTATTATTTTCTTTTCATCTTCTTTTGAAAGGGGTGTTGTCTGATAATACCATTCTGTCTTTTCTATTTCTTCCTCTATTCTCCTTAGGTTTCCCCTAACCTTTTCTTTTATTTTTTGATACCGTGCTTCTAATATCTCAATCTCTTTCTTTTTAGCATTTAATATTTCTTTGTTCCTTCTTATTTCTTCTATTAGCTCCTTTTTCAGATTAATTTTCTCGATTATTTTGCTCCTTAAATTGGTTTTGGCATAAAAAAGTTGGTTTAATTGGTTCCTTATTTCCTTTATTTCCTTTATTTTTTA
>CAYYAU010000383.1:0-1621 GCA_964469765.1 uncultured Clostridia bacterium
AGATAATGAAATAGTTAAACTGAACAGACAAAAAGATGAAGAGATTAAAAATATAAAAATAGAAAATAAAGAAAAAGAGAAATCGTTAAGAAAAGAGTTTGAATTCCAACTCAGAGAAAATGAAAAGATAATCACAGAATTAGAACAAAAGATACTTACGCTACAAAAAGGTAGTAATGAAGAAAAACTACGTTTAGAAAGGAGACTCTTAGAGAAAGAGAATGAAAACAAATCTTTAATGGAAGAGATGAAAGAAAAAGAACTAATCCTGCAAGAGAAACTCAAAGAAAAAGAACAGGAGTTGGAGATGATAAAGAATAAGTTACAGCAGGAGATAGGAGAGATTAATAAAGATATAGAAGATAAATTACTACTGAAAGAACCCCTAATCAAAAAAGAAAAGGATAAAGATAAGACTGAATCTGTTCAATCAGAAAAAGTAGAGAATCAAAAAAAATTTGATAAAGAGATTGAGAGTAAAGAACAACAATTAAATGACATCAAAAAAGCACTTAAAGATATTGAGTTTCAACTCGGAGAAGCAAAGAAGATTAAAGATATTAGTAAAATTGTTATATTAAAAAAAGAAAGAAAGAAAATAACAAAAGATATACAGATATTAGAAAAGGAACTTTGGAAACTAAAAACAAAAGTAAAGACAGCATACCCTCAGATATAATAAAATAGTCCTTGTTGATTATTGTCTTTACCATAACAAAGATAGAGAAAAAGATAACAGAGATTGTGGATAGATATTTATACAAAGGTGAGAAGAGGATAAAGGAAGTAATAAAGGAATATTTAAATAGGAGCCATATATGAAAAGAAGAAGAGTAATTATAACAGGCATAGGGGTAGTAGCTCCAAATGGGATAGGTAAAGAAGAATTCTGGGAAGCGAATGTCAAAGGAATATCAGGGGTAGAGAGAATAAAAAGTTTTGATGTAGGTTTATTTAATTCAAAAATAGCGGCTCAGGTGAAGAATTTTAATCCTGAAGAGTATATTCCGAAGGAGATATCAAAGAGAGTAGACAGATTTGTACATTTAGGTTTAGTATCCTGCAAGATGGCAATAAATGATTCAAAGATAGATTTAGATAAGGAAAATAGAGAAAGAATAGGTGTAATAATAGGTTCGGGTTTAGGTGGAGTATTATTTCATGAGGAGCAGATATTAGCTGGGTATGAGAAAGGGGTGCATAGATTAAATCCATTGTGTGTACCTAAGATTAGCCCAAATGCGATATCTTCTCAGATAGCGATTTATTATAAATTATTAGGGCCAAACATAGTAATTTCGACAGCGTGTTCATCTGGGACTATAGCAATAGGAGAAGCAGTAAGAAAGATACAACATGGGGAGATAGATGTTTGTGTAACAGGTGGGACAGAGGCACCATTGACACAATTTACATTTGGAGCGTATGATGCATTGAAGGTATTATCAAAAAATAACTCTTTTCCACAAGAAGCTTCTCGTCCATTTGATAAGAGAAGAGATGGTTTTGTATTAGGGGAAGGTTCGGCGACTCTAATTTTAGAAGAGTTAGAACACGCTAAGAAAAGGAATGCGCATATTTATGCAGAAGTAGTTGGATATATTAGTAATTCAGGAGGATA
>CAYYAU010000384.1:0-1616 GCA_964469765.1 uncultured Clostridia bacterium
AAATTTGTTAAGAACTAGTAAAAAATAAATCTTACACAATTAACTTGACTTTGCCCTTATCTTCTATTCTTGTTTTAAAACAGGAGATCTTACATTACGTCTAACATTAGATAGTTGGAGGTATTCTTTACCTTTATATGTTCCAGTTATAATTATGAGTGCAAAAGGATGTTTTGAGTTTGTAGATACTTTTGACAATAAGGTTATTAGGATAATTCTTACTATTCTTCTTCTCTTAATCATCATCTTTAATTATTTCTACTTTCATCAATTTATTTTTTATAAAAAAAAATATTAAAAAATTTAATAAAAATTAATATGTCTATGATTGTTTAATTATTTTAGAGCCTTGTTCGTTAAATATAGTTTAATAAAATAAAACAGATTGTTATATAATTTAAAAAAGGATTTATAATACTATTAAAAAATATAATTTAAGTTAGTATTTTTAATGATAATACTTTTATAGAGGTTTTTTATGAAACTTATTGAAACATTTGAATTTTCAGAACAGAATTATCATATAGAAAAAAAAAGACTTATTGAACTTATAAATAAATGTGAACACAATCATATTAATTTTAAATTCATTAGAGCATTACCTCCCTGCATAATTAAATATAACTCTAACCAAATTGCAAAAAAAGATTTTGTATATTTAGATCAAAAACATATACTTATATCTCATAATTTATATTTCGGCTCAAGATATGGAGGATATAACAACTTAAGAAAACCTTATACTGCTCAACCATGCCTGAAATGTCCTTTATTTAGGAGGTCTTCCTGTAAAGGGATACCTAATAAGCTTTTTGAACAAGAAAAACAATCAATTATAAAAAGACTTGGTAAAGAGATTTATAATACCATTAAATATGATTACTTAAATGGGAAACTTGATTTTGGGAGTATTTGTAATCTTGATTGTCAGTTTTGTTTTAATAAAAATTTTCCAGAAGATATCCTTAAGAGAATTCCTTTTTTGACAGTTAAAGAGATTAATCACTTCCTTTATTATCTCCCAGATAATATTTGGTTTATAGGTGTTTCAGATCACATTCAATCCGGAGAATTCTTTTTCCATCCACACTCAAAAATTTTGTTACAGCTTATTATGCCTTATATAAATGGTTGTGCATGGCTCGCTACAAATGGAATTTATCTTAATGAAACAAATATTCAACTTTTTAAAAGACTTAATATCCCTTTAGCATTAAATATTCAAGCGGAATATAATAATAAGCAAATATTAATGCAAAAACAAAATAGTATTCTTAAGAAAATTTTATCTTTATTGGATAAAAATGGAATTCCTTATATTATATTTATGATTCCCTTTAATTCATATTTAAAAAATGGCGAACTTGAAAAAATAACGAAAATATTTTTAAATGAAACAAAAGCGCAACATATTGCTTTTATCCCTCCTAGCTTTAATAAATTCTCTCCTCAGAATGTTAAACCAGAACTTGATGTTAATAAAAAGTTATTATTAGATTTCCTTTTTCAATTAAAGAAAAAGTATAAACGAATCAAATGGATGGGTAAGAAATTAGTACCATATGATGTTTTACAAAAACAGATTAGAATAGAATTACGTTTTATGTTATATAAAT
>CAYYAU010000385.1:0-1609 GCA_964469765.1 uncultured Clostridia bacterium
ATATAGACTACAAAGTGAAAATTGTTTGTATCATATTACGAGCCGAGGGAATAATAGAAACTCGATATTTTCAGAAGAAACCGATTATAGGAAGTTTCTTGATTATCTTACCCAAGCAAAAAAGAAATACAGCAATGACAAATGAAAAGATAGGGAAGATGTTTAGGATAAGTTACTCATCGGTAAGTAAAGCCGATAAATAAGTAGAGAGGTTAAAAGAGAAAGACCGCAAAATGGGGAAGAAAATAAAGGAAATCATTTCACATTTCAAGGTCTGACCCCAGAGCCTTTCACAGGAGGGATGATATGCAAGGATTACAGATTACGGATGTTTTATTTAAGAGTTTTCCGATGTGGTTGTTATGGATTACCTCGTTTGTTGGGTTAGCATTTTTTATAGAACGAATTATGTATTTTTCAAAGAATAGAGCAGGAAAGTATGATTTATTAGAAACAGTAAAGGATAAGATTCAAAAGGAAAAGGTATCCCAGATACTTGAGGAGTTAAATAGTGTAAAATCAACTCCTTTAATCCGTGTAATAAAAGCTGGTTTAGAAAACATAAAATCTCCAAAGGAAAAACTTCATCAAATAATGACAAACCAGATTAATAAAGAAAAAATGCAGTTTGAGAAAAATGTTGCGATTATTGGAACTATTAGCCATATTTCACCACTACTTGGTCTTTTTGGAACAGTGATTGGAATAATCATTGCATTTGGAAAGATATCTGTTACTGGTTCAGGTGGTTCCGCTGTTATAGCAGGGGGTGTGGCGCTTGCTCTTATAACAACTGCAGGTGGAATAATTATTGCTGTACCAGCTGTTATTGCGTATAACTATTTTGTAAATAAGATATCGGAAATTGTTCAGCATTTAGAAATTGTAAGGGATGAGTTTATTGTGGGGATCAGATGACAGAAATCAGAGGACGTGAGGACATGGAACCCTCCAAACGGACGGCGGCTCAGCCTCCCGCTTTTGGAGAGGCTCGCCTTCGGCGGCTGGCTGAAGATTTTGGAATGAACCAGAACAAAGTTCGGTTTACCCCAACCCTGATACCCAAAGTGGTTCAGGGATGAACCAGAACAAAGTTCGGTTCACCCCTAACCATGATATCCGAAGTGGTTCAGGGTTGGATTTATTTGTAATTAGGAGAGAAAATGGCATTAAAGTTAAAGACAACACCAAATATGACATCCTTAACCGATATGTCATTAACACTTATTGTAGTATTTTTAATAACATTACCAGCAATATACTGGACAGGAATAAATGTTGATACTGCTACACCATCGCGTAGATTTTCATCTGTTAAGGTTTCCAAAAAGACAAAGCCTATCTTTATTGCAATAAGGAAAGAGGGTATATACATTAATAATGAACTGATAGGGGATACAGAAGTTGAAAGAAGGATAAAGGGGGCTTTAGAGAAATCAAAAAATAAAAAGGTCATTATTTCACCAGCAAGGGATATCCGTGTAGAAACAATTGTTGCAATTTTAGATGTGATAAATCAGTTTGGTGGAAAAGACCTTGTTCTTCTAAGGACCCATCCCTTTAAAGTTAAGAGAAAAAGTAAAAAATAAAAAGACTTTCTGAGGTGAAC
>CAYYAU010000386.1:0-1606 GCA_964469765.1 uncultured Clostridia bacterium
AAGGGCTTATATTGGCAAGAAATATCTTGATGGAATGAAAATCGTCGAGGGCTATACGAAGGTGGAAAGGGTGAATTTTCTGGGGAGAGATGCAATAAAAGTCGAGGGGTTATGGGAAATTGAAAGAAAGATCATAGGCGGATTTTTCAGGTCTTATGCATTTTTTGATAAAAAAACAAAGAGGATATATTTCATTGATACAGCAGTCTTTGCACCGGGAAGGGTGAAAGAACCATTTATCAGACAGCTGGACATCATAGCACACACGTTCAGCACTTCTCCTTTAAAACCATTCAAAAAAAGGATTTTTTATTAATAATAGGACTTTGGCAAATTTTCATTTTTATATTGATTTGTTATAGGAACAATATTATAATAAAGGAAAACAAAAACAAGAGTTAAGATAATGATTCCTATAACAGAACCGCCATTAATAGTAAAAAAAGTTGCTAATAAATTTAAAGAATTTTTTAATAAAGCACAATACAATCATTTCATAACATACATAACTGGTATTATAGTCAGTAATAACAAGACAGTTCAAGGAATAAATGATAGTTTTATAGAACACAAAGACCAAAGTGCTTTAAATAACTTTATTACTGATTCAGAATGGGATGAACAAGCCATCAATAATCGGCGTATTGAACTTATAAATGAGCATACGAAAGATACTAAAGCTAAAGATTCATTTTTAATTATAGACGACACTCTTTCTCATAAGACTGGAGAAAAGATAGAACAGGTTGAATTATTCTATGATCACAGCATTTATAGAAATGTATTAGGGCATCAGCTTATAACATCGTTATTAGTTACAAAAAATAATCATTTTCCAATAGGACTAAGGCTTTACAAAAGGTATAAAAAAGATGATACAACATTTAGAACGAAGATACAACTTGCAATAGAATTAATCAAAGAGACTTGCTCAAAAGATGTAAACTTTAGCTGTGTTATATTCGATGCTTGGTATCTTTCTTCTAAGGTAATAAATGTTATCAAAGAACTAAAAAAGTATTGGATATCTCCTTTAAAAAGTAATCGAATAGTTTTTAAAAACAATAGAAGAATAAGCTTAAAAGAGTATATATCGAATATAGATAAAAGCTCGTTCAAAAAGAAAAAGATCAAAGGAAAATACTATTATTACTATTCTGAGATTGTAAAGATATCCAAGCTTGGTAAAATACTTTTAGTAGCCTATTATCAGACTTCTGATTTTTCTGATTCTGTTACTGTATTAGGTTCAAGTGCTTTAGTATGGACACCAGATAAAATTATTTATAGTTTCACACAGCGATGGAGCATTGAAACGTTCTATAGAGATTCAAAACAGAACTTAGGTTTAGAAGATTATGAACTTAGAAAACTTAAAGGTATTATAAGACACTGGTATCTTGTTTTCTTAGCTTATACCATTCTTCAACTTAGTTCAAATGAAAAGAGTCTTACAAAATGGTTTAAATCCAATCTTAAAACAATTGGTGATCAGTGCAGATTCGCCACTAATGAAACTATTAAATATTTTGTTCTTTGGGTTTTGAAAATGTATCATCAATTGAATGATGAAGAAAAAGTTATTACTCTTATATTTAACCCAAAA
>CAYYAU010000387.1:0-1602 GCA_964469765.1 uncultured Clostridia bacterium
TCGGCTAGTGTCAGCCGAACTGCAACCATCAATCATCTCCTCAGCCATTACCTTATTATGCATAGGACATGAACAATGCTATAATTCCTAGAGTAGCATTATGGTAACTGATCGAACAGAACCCACAGCATATGTAAAAATCAGCCCATGCCAAGGCGAGCACCTCTATTTCCCGTTTGATAGGATTAGGGTTAACAGTATGCTGTTCCGTGCCGTAGAAGCCCGAGACAACGAGCAAGCAAGGCATTACTTGCCGGCAGATGAGTCCACATCGGATACGCTAGAAAGAATATCCTTCGTTGAGGGGCTTGATTCCGAGAATTACCCATCGGGATTCGTCAGTAAGCGGATTCTAGTCAACGGCATCCCTTTCCTGCGGCGCTGTGAGAGCTACTATACTCGTCTTGAGGACTTAACTGAGAAGGATATCATCAGCGTTTTCGACGACTTGGCTCCGAGGTACAATGATTTAATTGAGAAAGACCTGAATGAACGGGTAGTCGAAAGGGTCTTTCGATACATACAGAGGAGGCACCTTTGCCCGAGGCAACCGGAGGCAAAGAAAAACAGCAGAAACCACCAGATTGCGATGACATTACCAGAGAAGCACTGGCGGTCTGATACTGAGGAGAATCAGTCTGCTACCTCCATTATGAAGGTTCTTGACTACGGCGTAGGCACTGGCTTGTCCTATGCCGTCTACAAACGTAGACATGAAGAGACTAAGGTCAGGATAGCCCTTTCTGGATGCGACGTATCACCAAGGATGCTGGAGATCTGTCGACACTTGCATCCTGAGTTTGACGTCAGACAGTGCTCGTATGCGAGCACCCCGTATGAGAATGCGGAGTTTGATGTGGTGATGGCCATATTCGTTACTCATTACTTCTGGGATATCAGGCCATACAAGGAAATATTCCGCATCCTGAAACCAGAAGGATTACTGGTATTCAACGCTCACAATGGATCCTTGCATTCACCAACAGAACAGGAATCAGTTCTGGCTAGGGCCCGCTTCCAGAGCATCAGGCACAGGGTCTGGCATGTCAAATCCGGCGAGAGGGAGAGAGAGATTCATATGTACTTCGCCCGCAAAGGCCGTGTGTACTAGCCTGAAGCAGCCGGGGGACGCGCTGAAGCAAGATAGGTGCCCAGGCCCAGTACCTCACGTGCGCCTCTGCGACCTCGACAGATCGCGGGATAGGGTTTGAGCCGCAGCTAGAGCTACCAGAAGACAAGAAGCTGGCCGAGAGGTGCTGTTACTTGCCTGGTCTGGAGCAGCCCCCGTGCATTCGCGCTAGCGGGTCTGTAGAGGACCGGTAGTTAAGTCACCAAGTGGCACATCGAAAGTCTCAAGTAACCGTCGGAAGGCCCGCAGGTGTCTCTTGTGTGTTTAGAGTACTTGTCTTATCTTCCCCAGATATCAGATACGAGCAGGAGACAAGAAAGACTAAAGCTCCTGCAAGAAGAAGGGTAAATCTGGTTTCTTCTGTGCCTTTAAACATCAAGCCACCTCAGCCAAAAGCATACCACCCGCTGGAAGGTGTTTTAACCCCTTTTGCCGTGGCCAACTGGAAAAAGAAAGATGTTGTTTTCGGATTT
>CAYYAU010000388.1:0-1591 GCA_964469765.1 uncultured Clostridia bacterium
TCATAGGAAAAGCTAACTTTATATTTTATTTTGTATACTGAGTCTATATTCAAAATTTTATTACAGTATTTTACAGATAATATCTCGACATCAAGAGAGCAACCGGGAATACCGGTGGAGCGGGTATTTTCAATTGATTTAGTATCAATTGGCAAACCTGTTGAAACAAGTGATTTACTATTCTCAATCGACCGACTGCTTATTACCGGGCTAAATGAGACCAACATCAGCATCAACACAACTATGTTTATTCCAACTATTTTTTTAATATTATTTTTTTTCATTTCTATCTACCTCTTCATTTTATCAAATGTTATAAGTCAAAATATGGGTAGGTTTTCAAAGCTAAATAGCCGTTACCTCTGTGCGGTAGAGTATCAGCTATATTTTTTGAACCTGCAAAATTTTTGTTAACTTCACTGCTGCCATCTCCATCATCACTTAGATACGGGTTTTGAATTCGATCTCCCTCCGGAACATTAAATGGATTGTCATCATCACTTGGAACCAAGAGAGGCATGTACGCTGGTTTTTTCAAAAGTTTTAACAAACTGTTAACAAAATCACCAATAAAACCTCGTCTAAACATGTTTTTCATTAACAATGTCTTTTCTAAAACAGGTGTCAATCTTGAGACGGGAGTTCCTCCTCCATCTATTATTTTTTTATCAGCCCACATCCATGCCTCACCATATGATATCCTACCGTTATTATCCTTATCAGCCTTAGACTCTAAACCTCTTAACGCTGCGAAGAATGGCTGTGAAAAACAAGCATACCCATCTTTTGCATATGCTACGGCGTCATGTTCTGTACTCGTCATTATTATTCTTGGTTCATATTCATCATCATTTAACACATCTGACCAGGCGAATTTACCAGAATAACAAGCTTCAATTAGAATAATACAAACTTTGTAATGAAGCTGATCCAGCCAACTATCAAGGTCATCCCAGCCCATGGTCTCAAAACCTGGGTTAAGCAAAACCCGTCCCTCCATACCTGATTCAACAGAGTCAAAATCTGGTAAGTATGTACCAATACCATGATCAACAATGTAAAAGAATAGATTATGATCGTTGTCAATTCTCTGCTGTAGATTCACAAAAGCATTTTCTAACTCATCTTTTGAAGGTTGAATTAATCGTGTTACATAATATGGATCATATCCTAGGTAATCTGTAAAAGTCTCCTCTGCATACTTAGCAGTCCAATGGAAACAATCCTGCAATATATCATCAATACCACCCTCCACGATTAATGCACAATCCCCTGCAGACATCGTATATGTTATACTAAGGGTTAAATTATCACTTCTACCGTTGATAACTATTCCCCCGGTGTCACTTCCCATTCCCTCATATTCATTATCTTCAAAAGCAACACCAAACCAGTCTTCTGATAACAACTGTTCCATGACATCAGCACTATCGTTGAGGAAACTTAGATCAATGGTTTTCGTACCAGCATTTTTAATGGTTTTAGTAGTGTAACGCCAGTCTCCACAGTCTTTAAATAAATCCTTAATCTCATCCCATGTGTCATCATCTTTAGTAGCTACGATATATATCTTCCCATCACCAACAAGATA
>CAYYAU010000389.1:0-1580 GCA_964469765.1 uncultured Clostridia bacterium
CCCGCGGCAGCGTTGCTGCCACCGGCATAGATGGTGTTGTTGTTGGCGTAGTCGGAGTCAAAGGTAACTATGGTATTGACGGTAGCATCAAGAGCAGAGCCGACCATATCCCAGTCCTCACCGAGCTCCTCGGAAATGAACACCTGCCCCTCATCATCACCGAGCAGCAGGGTATCATCATTCGTGAAGTTGGGTGATACCGAGAAGGATACAACTGTACCGCCGTCAATATCGTAGTCATCCCAGGCTCTTCGGCCGTGGTTCCCTGTCTTCCACACCACTCCATCACCACCGGTAAGGACGGTATCAGCGTCCAGTACTATCCAGGCAGTCAGGGCGCCAGGGTTGTTGCTTATGGCACCCCAGTCATTGCCGCCATCGGTGGAGCGGTACAGAGTGGGAGTAGAGGAGTCAGCCACATAGACCGTCTCGTCCTTGGGGAAGTTGATTGACACCATCACCTTGTCTATCGTGTCAAACTGGGAACTGGTGAAGACCCTCTCCCAGTTGGTGCCATCATCGCGCCACAGGCTGTCAACACCGCCCCCGGTGGTTAGCAGGAACCTGGTCTCGTCAACAGCATAGTTAGTGGAGAAGGAGACATCCTGGATTGAAGTTATACTGGTGGAGACCAGCGAAATCTGGTTCCACAGGTCGCCGCCGTCAACAGTCAGTGATATGGCGCCATCATCGCCAGCACCGGCTGCCCAGGCAATGCCGCTGTCGTCAAAGTCCCCATCTATGACCACAAAGGTCTTCCCATCACCTGACGGGTCCTTGCTGGCAGTATCCCAGCTGTCACCGTCATCGGTGCTGTAGATGACCTTTTCCTCCTTGCCTGCGAAGGTGCCTGCCATCAGGCTGGTGGCTCCGTAGGAGCCGATTATGTCCAGGCTGATGATATCCTTATCCTTGATGTCATTGTCCTCGTTGCCGAGGCAGTAGGCATGACCATCGTCCACCCGGTAAACGCTGCCTTCAGCATCATCGGGGTCTGGCTCATTAGCAGAAAGACCGACGAAGAACTCGTAGTTGTCGTCGCTAAAGTCGTCGGGGAAGCATATCCGGGAAGCCGAAGCAGCAACAAAGGAGTCACCATCGTCATCGTATAGCGTGGCCAGCTCACTCCAGCCGCCGACCTCGCCGTGGAGGTTGCTGTAGGCTACGGTGTCAGTGCCGTTGTCAGCCACAGCGAATATCTCGTCACTGTCGGCAAACTCGGGCGAAGCAGCTACTGCCAGGACATCAACAGTAGGAGTACCCGAATATTCTATCTCCAGGTCAGTCCACTGAGCCGGGTAGCCACTCTGGGAGATATACCAGACAGAGCCGCCGCCACCGCCAGTAGAAGTACCGATGAAGACAAAGGGGTTGTCCGAGGCGTCATAGGCGATATCAACACTGGTGATGGTCTCCTCCGGAATAGAAGCATCGCCTACCGTCTGCCACTTGTCGCCGGCGTTCTTGGTGTAGTAAACATGGCTACCGTCAGTGGCGTAGAGGACATCGGCATCAAGCCTGGATATGGCAAAATCTACCACAGGATCCGGGTCGTCCAGGTCCTTCCAATAGTCAGTCTT
>CAYYAU010000390.1:0-1575 GCA_964469765.1 uncultured Clostridia bacterium
ATGTTTTTTCTATACACTTTTAAAAGATATTTCTCTGGCAACTTTAACGAGTTCTATCTTCCATAAATCTATTTTCTCTAAAGTAAAACGCGTTGCAGGACCGCTAATACTTATCGCTGTCGATACTTCACCGTTTGCATCTACTATAGGTGTAGCTATACATCTTATTCCGGGAGTACATTCTTCATTATCAACAGCAAATCCTTCAATCTTTACCTTTTCTAAACACTGTCTTAGTTCAGAAACATTTAAATTTAAATCAGTAGAAAATTTATCTATATTATATAGCCGATTAAATTTTTTTAATGAAAGATGTGCTAATAATACTTTCCCCAACCCTGTTTTGTGCGCGGGAAACTTTTTACCTATTTCAATATTCGTTCTCAAAAGTTCATAACTATCTGCTTTAGCAATATAAACTATATTCGCTCCATCTAAAACTGCTAAACTAACACTTTCTTTGGTAAAATCCCTTAAATTCTCTAAATAAGGCATTGATTTTTTTATGATATTTGATTCATCATTTGAAACCAAAAAAGCCTTATTAAGAAATTCGCGACCCAATTTATACTTTAAATTCTGAGGATTCTGTTCAATATAATTTTTATATTTTAAGGTACCAAGCAGTCGATAAGTTGTACTAAGACCTAAATCCAATGCTTTGCTTATTTCAGATATACTTAATTCCTGCCTTGATTCAGAAAATAAATTTAGAATATTCAAACTTTTAATGGCTGACTTTATATAGTAATCTTTTTTAGCTATGATTAGTCACACCTTTCCAAATTACATCGATTTCGTGTTATGTTTACACTTTTACCTATTTCCTATAGAAAAAAATACTATCTATTCGGGCTCAGAAAAAGCTATACTTTCGCTTACCGTCAAAAAAACTTCTGACAATATATCTTACCTTTTAATTTGTATCCTGATTACCTCCTTAAGTTATAGTCTTGTGCCTTTCAGAAAACTCTGAAACCCTTGTCTTGTAAGGCTTTTAGAGTACATCTATTTTATTCTTCACCTTCACTCCTAAACCCTTACCTGATAAGGTTTTAGGAAGGCTATTGATTAATTTCTACTCTGTTTAAAAACAAAATCATTACAATCAATAATTTCAACATTTCCTAACTTATTTAAGATTCTAATTTCTTTATTGATATCTGTAAAATAGTAATCTGTGAAAACTATTTTATATTTTTTACAAGTATTATTGTTCTTCATAGTAATAGTACAATTTTCTCCATTCTTTTGTTTAATGTCTTAAAAATCAACCCTCAAAGACAGGTAAAGTCGAATTTCCATAAGGGATGACCAGAACTTTTGCCTTCTCTCCTTGTACTTTAATGGCTTGGGAAAAAGCTTCTTCTAAAGAATCAAAATTCTTGATAAACAATTTTTTCTTAATCTCCTCTGCTAAATTGGAAACCAGGTAAATTTCACTTTCGAGATGAATACTTGCAACTCGAGATGCTTTATGACGTCCTAAAACAAAATTATTTTTTAATTCTTCTATCAATTCCTGCGGAGATAACTTTCCATCTAAAGCCTCGGCAAAATTTCTTTCTCCTAATC
>CAYYAU010000391.1:0-1575 GCA_964469765.1 uncultured Clostridia bacterium
CATTAATTATTCCTTTTATTAAGGTTTTGAGTAGGATTTGTGCTGTAAAAATTATTGATAGTAATATAGAAAATAAAGTAAAGAATAAAAATGTAATATTTGCTTTTTGGCATGGAAGACAATTTCCTTTAGTCTACTCACATAGATTTAAAAAAATCTGTCTTTTAATAAGTAAATCAAAAGATGGTGATTTACAAAGAGATATCCTTTCCAAGTTTGGATACGCAATTGTAAGGGGTTCAAGCAGTAGAAATTCTTTAGAGGGTACATTGGGTTTAATAAGAAAGTTAAAGCAAGGTTATAACCTTGCTTTAGCTGTAGATGGTCCAAAAGGGCCTGCTTTTGAAACTAAGTCAGGCGTTATTTATCTTGCACAAAAAACAGGCTGTCCAATTATACCTGTGGCGACTTCAAATAAAAGAGGGTTTATTTTTAAAAAAACCTGGGATAAATATCATCTTCCCTTTCCATTTAGTCCTTCCCTTGTCATTTATGGTGACCCTATTTGGATTAATAAGGATAATGATATAGAAGAAAAGAAACTATTTTTGAATAAGGTTTTAGTTAAACTTACAGAAAAGGCTGATAATTGGTGGAAAAATGGGAAGAGAATTTAAATTTTGTCCGTTCTGCAAAGCCAAATTGAAAAGAAAAAAAATTATTCAAAGATACCGGTTATACTGTAAAAGATGTAAATGGATTTGTTATGAGAATCCTTTACCCGCGGTTGCCTCTATTATAATAAAAGATAAAAAGGTTCTTTTAATTAAAAGGAAAAATTCACCTCAAAAAGGAAAATGGGCTCTTCCGTCAGGTTTTGTTGAGATAGATGAAACCCCAGAAGATTCATGTCTGAGAGAGTTAAAAGAAGAGACAGGGCTTAAAGGAAGTATTGAAAGGTTAATAGGCGTTTTTAGACAACGGGGTACAGTATATAAGGCAGTTTTGGTGATTGGTTATTTGGTAAAAGCAAAAGGAAAACTCAAACCCGGAGATGATGCAGAGGAGATTAGACTATTCAACATAGATGAATTACCAAAGGTTCCGTTTGATTCTCACAGAAAACTAATAAAAATGGTTATCCATTAACAAAATGAAAGTAATTGGAATTATTGGTTATAAAAATTCGGGAAAAACCACATTAATTATCAAACTTACAAAAGAATTGCAAAAAAGAGGATATAGTGTTGGGGTTATAAAGCATTTGAGAAAGTTTCCTTTCTTTAAAAAAGATGTAGAACAATACATTTCTTCTTCCCTTTATTCAGCTGGGATTGGTAAGGATTTTATTTTTGGATTTATTAAAGAGAAGTTTTCTTTAGATGATGTTATTTCTAAAATTAAAACAGATTTTATAATAGTGGAAGGATTTAAAAATAAATATAATTTTCCAAAAATAGTTTTATATAAGAAAGAAAAGGAGAAAAAAATATTTAAAAAAGGGTTAGAACTTTTATTTTTGAAAACGAATCGTATCAGAAAAGACCTAAAAAAAATTGTTGATTTAGTTGAAAAAAAGGCTTTTTATCTACCGGGTTTAAACTGCGGGAAATGTGGTTTTTTATCCTGTAAAGA
>CAYYAU010000392.1:0-1570 GCA_964469765.1 uncultured Clostridia bacterium
GGTCGATTAACTTTCTCAGAATTTCTTTATAAAATATTAATTTTCTTGTACTTAGAATATTTACAAACATACACTGTTCTCCTGAATATCTCTAAATAATTTTGCTGAGTTAAAACTTTCTCAACATCCCTTATAAATCTTCTTACTCTGTAATCCAGGGATTCACCCTTTTCTATAAGAGGATAGTCAAATTCAGGAAATCCTCTCCTTTTTAAAATTGCTCTAATTCTGAGGTTTTGCAAGTATTTACCATTTAATTTTCTTATCATCTCAAAACTGGGGGTAGAAAATAAAGGAGTTAAATGAAAAATAGGAGGACACAATATCTCAAAGTATTGACCAAATTTATCTTTGAGAGAAACAATCTTTCTAAAATTATCAACTAAATCCTCCCATTGAGTAAAACTACTGGACATAATAAAATGATGGGCTTGAAATATTTTATTTTTGCTCAATATATCTATTACTTTATATATCTTATTAAAATCATAACCTTTACCCAATCTCTTCAGTTCATTATCGCAAAAATTCTCTGTTCCA
Source organism: uncultured Clostridia bacterium (assembly GCA_964469765.1). Lineage (GTDB taxonomy): Bacteria > UBA6262 > WVXT01 > CAYYAU01 > CAYYAU01 > CAYYAU01. The sequence continues at coordinate 541 of CAYYAU010000392.1, forward strand.
ATATAGATAAAGAATCTTTTAAAAAAATGCGATGGAGCCTTTTTAGGCAAGAATAAATCCTGGCTAAGTTTATCTAAGAGATGTTTGTTTAATTTATCTGTAACTCTATTATTCTCTCTTATATAAAATGAATTTATAGAAGCCTGTATAAAATTTATATAAAAAGGACTACTTTTTATAAAATAAAAGAATTCAATAGCGCGTTCTACATCTATTAAAAAATCATCATCGTAGAAAGAAAGTCCCCAGGAAAGAGCTGGAATACGAGATTTCTTTCCATAGAGTCTAATAAGTAACTTTTCGTATTCTTTTAACTCCCCGATTATACTATCTAAATCTTGAGACCGGAAATAATTCCTCCCTACAATTGTACAAAAATTACAAGAATAGATGCAACCCCGGCAGGTAAATAAGTTTATTCCTGATTTTACAGAATTCTTATCCAGAAAAGAAAAATCCAATTCATATCCTTTCCTTTTCTTAAGATAATTAATCTTTGCAATATTGGCTGCTATAAATACATTATCCTTAAAATACAATACCCCATCTAAAGAAGCAACGTACTGGAAAAACTTTGGTAGATTTTCACCTTCAATTATCTTCAGCCTGATAGCCTGCATCATCTTTATTATAATCTCCTCGCCCTCACCTCGCACTACAAAATTTACTCCCTCAGTATGTGCCATTACATACTCAGGTGCATAGGTAGATATAGGTCCACCTACACCAATAAAAGCTTTGGTTTTTTTTCTTATAAAAGATATCAATCTTTTCGTTTTAAGGAAACTACCTTCAAAAAGTGTAATTCCTACAAAATCTAAATCCTTATGGGAAGTTAACGGTTCTTCTAGTTTATCTAAAGGCTGGGAGAAGTTATAATCGGAAAGAATTAATTTAACGTTTTGCTTTTTGAGTTGAGAAATCAACTTCCAGGTTCCTAAATATATCCAATTTACCCCTTCCTCCTTATTTTCTTTAGAGATAAAGATATTTTTAAAAAAAAGGGTTTTTAGGAGGATCTTATCCAATT
>CAYYAU010000393.1:0-1569 GCA_964469765.1 uncultured Clostridia bacterium
CTTCGGTGAAATTAATTTTTAATAAGATACGGTTGTTCCGGCAGTTCGCGAATCCAAATGTTACGGAATCTAACAGGGTTGCCGTGGTCCTGCAGTCTGATGGGGCCTTTGCCGTGAGCAGTATATTTAGCCTTTTTCTTGTGTGCTGTGGCGCCCTTGATTTCGACGTTATTGTGTACTACAACGCCATTGTGTAATACCGTGATACGGGCTGGACGGATACACTTGCCCTGCTCATCAAATAGTGGGCGTAGAAAACTGATGTCGTAGCTCTGCCATTGGCCGGGCTGACGACAGGCGTTGACTATCGGCGGGTACTGACCATAGATTGCAGCGGCCTGGCCATCTGCGTAGGTCTTATTGGTCCTGTAGTTGTCATCCGTATAAGAATCAAGTATCTGCACTTCGTACCTACCCATAAGAAATACACCGCTGTTGCTGCGTTTCTGGTCGGTTATTTTGGGGTCCACATCCGGCGGCACCCACCACTCGATGTGCAACTGGCAGTTGCCAAAGGATTTCTTTGTTCGGATTCCGCCGGTTTTCTTGACAACCTCCATATACCCATTTTCTACCTTCCATCTCACTGGGCCGCTGTCCTTTTCACTTTCCCATTGTGATGTATCTTTGCCATCGAACAGAATAATCGCATCAGACGGCGGCTGACCAAATTGAGCAGCGGGCGTCACAACCGGGGGACGCGGCCGGTCTTTGTCATGTATACTGTATTTGTCTTTTTCCATCGCTGCGCAGCTGATACCTAAACCCAATGCAACCACAAGCAGACAAACTACAATTCCTGGCCACCGGCGGGCGAGCTTCGCTACCATCGACTTAGCACTCATACTTACCTCCTGAATTAAAATTAACTAAAAATTTATATAGCTCATGCCCTGCCATAGGGCTTCGAAAAGCTATATATTATCCAAATCTGCCTTGCTAGTCCAACACATTTTGAGGGAAATTTATAACTTCGGCGAAGAAGGAGATTCTGCCCTTCAGAGGACAGAAAACTCATTGGCAAATCGGCTTGCAGCAGAACAGAATTTAGCAATAGAGGTTAACTTCCCGGCCCTCCTGCTTAGAAGGGCCGGGGGGCATGTTCCTCAGCCTTAATTCTGAGCAACTCTTAGAACAAGACCGCAGTAGCTGTATTTAGACCCGCTGCGGTACGACAAACGGCTCGCGATATGGGCGAGTCAGCAACATATCTGCCGACGGGTTGTCAACAAACTTTTCCCTCCTGGGGTCGAACTTCAGTAGCGGGCCAAGCTGGTACGTGCTCTTGGTCAGGTCTAGGCCTAATGTGCCTTTGACCGTTTGCAATATCGTCTCCCATGATTTGGCGATTTCTTCATGTCTGTCAAGTACATCCGGCCTGGTCTTGCCAGAGACCTGCTCGCCAAGGCGGTAAGATATGTTGCCCAAGTGGCAGCACGCACTTGAAAGGTGGCCATCGAGAATGTCGGCGTTGAGTTCGTTTTGCTTTCGGCTGCGAACGCAATTGATGAAATTCGCGAAGTGGTCACCGGAGTAGACATGATAATCTACCTCTATCAGCGGCTCGGG
>CAYYAU010000394.1:0-1569 GCA_964469765.1 uncultured Clostridia bacterium
TGCGCGATTGCTCCGCACGTTGATTCCCAACCTCTCGTGGACCAATGCCGCAAGGTAGTCGGCCGTAGCGCCCGACCCTTCGCGACCGAATGTGTCGTCGGCCGGCTCGGCCGGTCCGACCGACCGGCCGTCCTTGTCTTTCAACCGCTCGGCGACCACGACGAAGCAGCGCCCGAACTTGCGGTAGACCGCATCGACGTCCTCGACAAACCATTCGGCGTCAAACGGCACCTCGGGGACGTAGACCAGGTGGGGACCGTCGGCCGGGTCGTGCTTGGCGAGTGCACAGCCGGCGGCGATCCAGCCGCTGTTGCGACCGATCACCTCGTGGATCGTGCACGGTTCGAACGGACATAGCGCGTCGGTCTCGCGCGCCGCCTCCATGACCGACACGGCGGCGTACTTTACCGCCGACCCGTAGCCCGGCGAGTGATCAGTTGCCGCAAGGTCGTTCTCGGCCGTGTTGGGGATACCGACACAACGCATCTCCCAGCCCGCCCGGCGGGCGAGCCGGTCGATCGTCGAGCAAGTATCCATCGACTCGCTGCCGCCGATATAGAAGAAATAGCGGATGTTGTGCGCGCGGAGCACGTCGAGGATCCGCTCGGACGCCGCTTGATCCGAGGCGACGTCGGTGAGCCTATGGCGGCACGAACCGCTTGCCGCCGCCGGCGAGACGCGCAACATCTCGATCGTCTCCGGCGCTTCCTGTGACAGGTCGAACAATTCCTCTTCCAACAGGCCGGCGACGCCGTTGCGCGCGGCGAAGGTGCGCACAAAACATCCGTACTTGCTTGCTTCCTGGATCACGCCGCACATCGAGCTGTTGGCGACCGCGGTCGGTCCGCCCGACTGCGCAACGATAACGTTGCCCCTGATCTCGACCATTCCCGTAGGCCCTCAGCTTTCTTCGCGTTCCGGCCGACCTGTCGGCGCGCGTCCGACGGCGGTCATTATTCTAAAAGATGACAGAAGAACTGTCTTGCCGTCGTCGCGAGGGTCAAGCCTTTTCGCCCGACGGCCGTTCGAGCCGCCGACGGCGAGGGGCGACAATCGCCGCCGAACGGCTTCCCGCGCCGGTGCGCGCCTATCGATCGGTCTGCCGTTCTCCGGTGGCGATCTTTTGCGCGTCGCGCGCGTCTTTCTCTTTCTCCCAAGCGGCGATTTCGCGCAGCCGGTCGACGATTGGGATCTGCTGGGTGCATGCTTCTTCGCACTGCCCGCAGGCGTTGCAGTCGGCGGCGCGCGCTTGCGCACGCACCAGGTATCCCCATTTGAATTGTGTCGCCAGCCCCTGGATCATCCTCTCCTCGTCGCGGCCGAAAAGCTGCTTTTCGTTGTAAAAGAGCATGTAGCCGGGGACGGGGATGCCCTCGGGGCAGGTGTCGCAGTAGCCGCATCCCGTGCATGCCGTCCCCATCTGTTCGCCCAGGCGGCGGCGAAGGCGCTCGATCTCGGCGGGCGTAAACGGCGTTGCCGACTCCGCTATCCGACACGCCATGTCGATCTGGTCGCGAGTCGTAAACCCTACCAGGGCGACGTTGATCTGCGGACACGAGACGGCGAAGC
>CAYYAU010000395.1:0-1566 GCA_964469765.1 uncultured Clostridia bacterium
ACTCTGGATCACGGTAGTCCAGGTTCGAACCCTGGCCGGGCAGCCACTAAATTACTTCAGTTGGATGGAGATGGTTTAGAGTATTCTTTTTTGTGAAAGAATTTAATAGTATCTTAGAGAATCTTTAAAGGTTATTAAAACTTGCCCGGTGGTGCCCAGAACTAGAACACAGTTCAGTTCTGGGTGGTGGACCGATTTTAATCTGGTTCACCATAATTGGTAACACACGTGACTCTGGATCACGGTAGTCCAGGTTCGAACCCTGGCCGGGCAGCCACTAAATTACCTCGGTTGGATGGAGATGGTTTAGAGTATTCTTTTTTGTGAAAGAATTTAATAGTATAAGGAGGAAAAACGATGAAACGGATGGGAATGCTTTTATTTATTGTGGTTATGGTTGGGACTTATTGTTTTGCTGAGGATGTAATATTTAAAAAATTTATGGTTAAGGATGGTATTGAGAATTTTAAACTTCGCTATGGTTATTGTAATTATAGTGAAGAAACGAAAACAAGAGTGTCAACAACACGTACGCTTCCAGTAAACATAGTAAGTTTTGATTATATTGTAAAGCGTCCCTCAGATAGTTTACTAAGTTTTGGTTGGGAATTTGGAGCAGGTATTTCGTTAAGACCTGAAAAGATAGAGTTTACAAGTAACGATGGAGAGATAGACTATGAAATAAAGAATGAGTATTATATTACAGAGGGATTAACAAAATTGCGCTTTCATAAAGATGTGGTAAAAAGGATTGACTTAAAACTGGATACAGGCATAGGAGTTTATCTTCAACATCTAACATTGCAAAGGACAAAAAAACACGGCGATAATAAAACAGACATAACCCTTTCCAATTATGAAAGGATTTCTCCTGTTATTAAAATATGCTTTATCTGTCAATGGAAAGTTTCATCTAAAATAGATTTAGGGGCATATATAAGTAGAAAGTTAATTAATAAAACTGTATTTAATAGAGAAGCTACAGCATCTCCAATTACCGATGAAGAAGTGGTAATAGAACCTTCTTCAATTGGATATGGAGTAAGTATTAGTATTGGTTTGTGAAGATAAAAATGAAATCTTTAACTGAATATTTATGGTTTAACACAAAAACAAGACGGGCTTATATAAATATTACGTCAAAGATTGAAGAGTTAGTTAAAAAAAGTGGTATAAAGGAAGGCATATGTCTTGTAAATGCTATGCATATTACAGCGAGTGTTTTTATTAATGATGATGAATCAGGACTTATTCAGGACTTTGATGATTTTTTGGAGAAACTCGCACCTCATGAGCCTGTTTCTCGTTATAGACATAATAGAACAATGGAGGATAATGGAGATGCGCATCTTAAACGTCAGGTAATGGGAAGAGAGGTTGTGGTTGCAATAACGAATGGGAGACTTGACTTTGGACCTTGGGAGCAGATTTTTTATGGAGAGTTTGATGGAAGAAGAAGGAAACGGGTGCTTGTAAAGATTATTGGAGAATAAGGAAGAGGAAGAATGAATTTTTTTCTCAAACTGTTTAAAAGATTATAAGCAGATTAACGCGGATAGCAACGCT
>CAYYAU010000396.1:0-1565 GCA_964469765.1 uncultured Clostridia bacterium
TTATCAAATTCTGAAGATAGTGTCGTCATCACAGTAGAACTTTGTGGGATTGACAAACTACCTAACATAAAAGATAAAGTTAAAACAAAATATTCCGTCGAGCTTTCAAAGGAAGAAGCTTCACATCTACAAAGTTTAATAGATGAAATAAAACAAAATCTGAATAATGTTGAAACAAGAGATGAAACTTTCAAGATTTTTAATGATGCAGTGGAATCATTTCATGATCTTGGTTTGTTAGAAGATGGAATAAGCGTTCGTGATGCGCAATATTTAGTAAGCGGAATAAATGACAGCTCAACAGAGCAGGATATCTCAATTATTTTTGAAGATCTAGTTAAACTAGCAGAAAAACAAGGATTTTTACCAGATAATATGACTGAGGACGAAGCAGAAAAAACATTAGAAATTTTTGAAAAAATAATTATGAGCAAAATAAGTAGTTTAACTCCCTTCGGAAAAAATAAAAATAGGAATTTATTTTGCTTGATTGCTGGTGAAACAACGAACACAGTTACAGCTGGACCATTATATCATGGATTGTATACTGCCTGCCTAACAATGCTTATTCTTTTATCCCCCCTACTTTTTATTGCTTCGTTACTTCCTTATGACTATTTATCTTGTTTTTTGGATGTATGCATGACAGGTATTGTAGCTTCACTTGGTGCTTATGCATATTTTTCCAACTTAAACCCAGTAGCTTTTAGCAATATCATTGGAATTGGAAAAATTTTTGATGATGGTATACACATTATAGATACTCCTGGAAAAGGCTGGATCACAACCATAGGATTAAACGGTAAAAAAACGTATGAAGGCTCAATGTATGGAACACTACGGTTTTCATCGATTATAGGATATCCCAATTTCCTGTATTACTATCCTCCAGCCGCAATTGGTTTCACAGGAATCAAAATAACTACAGAAGAAGATAAAAACAAGAAATTTTATTTGGGAACAAGTCTTCTGACTAATGTAGGCAGAAGCCGTTGGGCTGACATGCCGAAAAAAACAGTAATAAATGGACCTATAACTGGGGTATTAAATAAAGAGTATACATATAACATTTCATCTTCTGATCCTGAAAATGATGATCTATATTATATAGTTGATTGGGGAGATAAACAAGAAACATATGGACCATATCCATCAAACAAAACAATATCAATAAATCATAGTTGGAAAGAAATAGGATCATATGATATCAAAGCATTTGCTGTCAGTAATAAATTCGAGATTGGTCAATGCTCTGACCCCTTATCAATCAAAATAAATAAAGAAAGAAACATTAACCATCCAGTAGGATTTAATAACCTCCTCTTGAAAATCCTGAGAATTTTTCCAATAATTAATAAACTACTAGCAACAAATATAAACGATTTCCACTCGCCAATCTCAATCCTACCTTAGTTCTGATTCCAATAAAAACTTATGACAACTTTTACCTACTAAAGGTATCTCCAAAAAAATTCTCTATTTTTTACTGATTACTTTCTCAGCAACCGAAACACAAGCAAGATAATCATCCAACGTGTGAAGAAGAGAGGAAACAGAGTCAGATT
>CAYYAU010000397.1:0-1562 GCA_964469765.1 uncultured Clostridia bacterium
ATCTTCTAAATATTTAGACCACCGATCCTCATCAAATAACTGGCGCTCAATCTCGTCTTTAGTTATACCATCTCTTGCAATCACTACATCTAGAATATCCAGAGGCTCTAAATAAACCCCTTTAAAGGGTTCATACTTTTCTTCCTCAGCATTAAAACTTAAAACAAAAGCGGCGTCAAAACCCCCATCTATCAACTTCTCCAAATCTTTCCTGTCAAAAGAGTTATAAAGATCTACTCTTTCGCAACTGAAAACGTAATTATCGTAAGGGTCTTCCACTTCCATAGAAATAAGTGCATAACAAGGCTCTACTTTTTCTCCAATTATTACCCTCATTTGTTACCTCCTCTCTAAAAAAGAAAATCCTATAAAAACTTGTAATCCTACACTGGAAAAGTCTCTAAAATGAGATAAAGCCCCTAAACCGAAAACTATATTTGACTTCCATTTTCTAAATTCGGGTTTATACCCTACCCACAAACCTACGCCAGAATTCTCAATAGAAAAATCAGAAACTATATCTGCCCCAACCTCAAAACCTTTATGATCAATAAAACCTACCCCTAACATAAAACCTTTATTCATAAATTCATACCCACCTATTGCCCTAACTTGCCAAACCGTTCCTTTAAACCCCTCTTCAACTACTTCTGAAACAACCTCCTTCATCTTACAATAACTATTATCAGTATTACAAATATCCACCTCACAAAAAATGCCAGAATTCTCTATCTCCAACTTTGGAGAAATTCCCTCTTTCTTACATTCTTCGCAATATAAATTAAATAACTCTTTTACTTTAAAAGTAGGCTCTTTTTCAACATATTTTATTTTATCTTTATATTTTATTACTGCTTTCGGCTTCTCTTCTAACTTCTTCCTTAATTCCTCAATTAGAGCATCTTTTTCTTTCAAGTCATTTGTATATTCTATATTCCTAACCACATACCATCTCAAAAAAAGAGACAGTACCACAATTATAATAATCAAAATAAGATAATATCTTATCTCTTTCAAAATTTTTATACTATCCATTTTTGAAACTAGCAAATCTTTCTTCTATTTCTACACCCCTTCCATTATTATTCCATCTATCGTTTAAACTCTTAATCTCCATTCTAATTTCCCTGATTTGAAGTAAGTAATTATCCAATGTTTTATTAGCTTTTCTTAACTCCGTTTCCATTCTTTTAATCTTTCTTTGATCAATCATTTTCCAAACTCCATTCAACTCTATCTTTCAACTTTTCTATTGAGAAACGAAGTTCCCTAATTTCTTTCTCTAAACTCTGTAAAATTCCTAAAATACTCCTATCCTGGCTTTCTATTTTCCCCATAAAGGATTTTAACTCCACCATTAACTTTCTATTTTCATCTACTAACTGTAAAACTTTATTCAAAAATTCGTTCTGTAAATCCAATACCCTTTTAAAAGCCTCATTACTAATCCCGTTCCTATTTTTTCCTTTTAAAGTAGGAAAAAATTGAGCTAAAACCCAGTATAAAACTAATAATACTATTAGCCCCGACGGTAAAACATATAATAACTTTTCCATTGCCTA
>CAYYAU010000398.1:0-1554 GCA_964469765.1 uncultured Clostridia bacterium
CTATTGAATTTAGTAAATCACTTAAAATTTGACCTGCTTTACCAACAAAAGGCTCTCCATCTATATCTTCTTCCTCTCCAGGAGCTTCCCCAACCACTAAAATACCAGAACCAGTATCTCCTTTAAAACAAACAACATTATGAGTGTTTTCGGACAATTTGCATAATTTACATCTTTTCATTTTCCTTTCTAAAATAGATAATTTTAAAGACTTAACTCTCTTTCTTCTGTTATACTCTAACAAAAAATCTATTAACGAAAAATCAGTTCTGCTCGCTTCAAAAAATTGCCTTAAAGAAAAAATGTCAAAACATCCTAAATTTAAACTATTCTCAATTACATCAGGTTCCAAATCAAAAAAAGATAAAAGGCGTAAAGTATCTTTTACCTGCTCTTTATACTTATCAAACTCATTAGATTTAACAATATTGAGGGCTTTCTTAATGCCTATACCTTTCACCCCACTAATATTATCAGAGCTATCACCAGATAAACTTCTTACCTTTATCCAATCCTCAGGTAATACCCCATACTCCTGAATAAACCAGTCTTTTGTAATAAGTTCTTTCCAATTCCAGATTGATACTTTATCAGATAAAAGAGAATAAAAATCCCTATCATTAGAACATACAATAACTTTATCATCTACATTTTTTGAAAGAGTATAAATAACATCGTCAGCCTCTTCCCCCTTAACCTCTAATTGAATAAGTCCACAAGAAAAGAAAAACTTTTTTAATAGGGATATAAATTCAGTAAATTTAGTTGAAGTCTCTTCGTCAATTGTCCTTTTAGCTTTATAATCTTCATAAATTGCTTTCCTTCTATCACTACCGCCATCCCAAATAATTATAAATAAATCCCCAGAAAACTTATTATTCAAATCTATTAAACTTTTTAAGACTGCCCCTAAACTATAATCTAAATTGTCATACGAGAACAAATATCTCCAAACTAAATTATTGCCATCAATAAGAATAAGCATATATTTCTCCTTTCTTTTACCTTACTTATGAGAAAACTCTAAAATTAAACGCTTGTCAAAATTTCCTGCTATTACTCTCATAATTCGTCTTAACGCCTTTGCTGTCGCTCCTTTCTTTCCAACAATCTTACCATAATCTTTCTCACTAACATAAACTTCAAAAATAATACTGCTTTTAGACTCGTGAATTACACATTCAACAGCGTCAGGTTCCTCTACAATCAATCCAGTAATCATTAAAAAAGTTTTTGAAATCAGGCGAGGGTCAAAATCAGTTCTTTTAGTCTTTTGATTCTCCATCCTTATCTACCTCCTGTTTTACAACTTTTAACGAATCTAAATGTTCCTTATACTGGTCTCTCTTAGCTGTTATTTCTTCAAAAGGAACTCCAACCTTTGTTAAAAAGGATAAATCTACTTTATATTTACCAGGATTTTCTTTCAAATCTCTCTTTAAATCTTCCCAGGTTATTCCCAATTCTTGGAGATTTTCGTCGGTAACCAAAAGACCGTAATACTCTGACTTGTTTCCTTCACTATCAAAATTAGTCATTAATACATCTCCATTG
>CAYYAU010000399.1:0-1549 GCA_964469765.1 uncultured Clostridia bacterium
TCCTTAACAATTTTGTTAAGTATGGTGTATGTAATTGAGAATATAAATGATTTGACATTAGCCAAGAATTTACTCTTGTTCGGCAAAAACGTAAACTTTGAATTATAGGCAATCGAGTCTCTTAATTTCTAAAACCTTTTTCTTTTATTTTTATGTAAGCGAACTTTTTGTTAAAGTTATCGGTTTGTGAAGGTTGCAGCACTAACGATTATACTAAACCACTCTATGATGTCAAATCACGTCAGTAACATCACCACATAAAGAAAATTATTTTGAGAATCTTTCTTTCTCCATGTTCTTAGCAAGAAGTTAGCATAATCTCCCTGTAAAAATTGTTACTGATGTTGGTTTACTTTACGCACTCAAAAACATAAATAAAGAGAAAAATTATGTAATCAAAAGGTGGATGTTATGGGATATGATATGGGCACCATTTATGGACTGTCTTATCTTGAGCATCTCATTGATGAAATAGAGGGATATTTTGAGTACATGAGGGAGGAAGAGATGAAAATCAACTCTAAAACAAGAGAGATACTTACTAATATACTTGACATGCTATATAGAGAAACTCAACAGATGAGAAAAACTATGGGGTTACCTCATCTTTAGTCTAAATAAGAAGGAAGAGGGATGATATGAAGCAGTATGAGGCTGTAATAAAAACAATGGAGGAAAATGGTGGTTATGCCACCTTAAAATATCTGTATGAAAATGTTTTGAAAGTTCCTGGTGTTGAATGGAAAACAAAAACTCCTTACGCGTCTATTAGAAGAATTGTTCAGGATCAAAGATTTTTCTTTAAAATAAGACCTGGATTGTGGGCATTAAAAAGTTACAAAGATAAACTTCCGCTGAATATTATGAAAATGATAGAAGAATCTAAAAAACCTACGGAACAAATTTTCACTCATTACTATTACCAAGGGATGATAGCTGAAATAGGTAATTTGCATAATTTTCAGGTGTATATTCCTCCCCAAGATAAAAACAAACCCTTCCTTGACAAAAAACTGGGGGATGTGATAACTCTAGAGAAACTTCCAGATTTCACTTACGAGAACATTGTAAGAAATGTTAAAAGTATCGATGTCATCTGGATGAATGAAAGAGGTTTTCCGTATGCAGTTTTTGAAGTAGAACATTCGACTAATTTTAAAAATTCTTTAAACAAGTTCTATGAACTGATAGATTTCTACACAAAGATGATAATTGTCTCAGATAGACAGAGAAAACGCCAATTTGAAGCAACTTTGGATTCTACTATATATAGTGACATAAAGGATAGAGTCATGTTTTATGATTACGAGAGTTTGGAAAAATATTATTCGAATCCATATCAAAAATCCCTATCAATATAGCAGGTTTTCAGCGATATTCAGGGATGAAACGAAACTTGATACGAGTTACATTCCATTAGACCTACCAAACAGGGAAAATCAAAGTTTGGCCTGAAAACTTATATTTCACTTGGAACTTCTCCCTATGCGATGAATGGGCCCGGCAGGATCCAACGAGTGCAACAGGAGAAAATACTTCAGATTGTTTG
>CAYYAU010000400.1:0-1545 GCA_964469765.1 uncultured Clostridia bacterium
ATTTCTTTTTTGTCTTTTGCATATTTGTTGTAGCCACTGGCTCTCTTAATATTTCGTAAATTTCTTCTCTTGAGTCGTTCCAGAAATGCTGAGCACTTTTGCAACGGTATACCTGGCGCGATAACCTGTTTTCTTACGATATCCTTTGCGTCTCTTCTTCTTGAAAACGATGCCTTTCCGGCCTGCTTTCTCGCCTATAATTTCCAGCTCGACCTGTGCGCCCTCCAGATAAGGATGACCGACCTGGACACCACTATCATCTGATGTCATCAATACTTTATCCAGTGTGAGTTTGTTGGCGTCGGATGCTAAACCTCTGCCTTCAATTTTTATTATGTCTCCATCCTGTACTTTATACTGACTACTGCCATATTGTACTATTGCATATTTCATTGCTTACCTCCAGTCAATTCCCGCTTTTCAACGCATGGGAACATCGTTTTTCTATGGTTCAATGTGATATTATTAGCCAGAATTTGCGAAATTGTCAAACAAAATGTATATTCCATGCTAAATAGTAAAATTTTACTATTGCTTGTCAAGTATAGCATTTTTGACTGAACCTGTCAAGCAAAATCTGGCCGTGTTCCAGTACTCTACCCAATCACTATCCCACGTCTCCTTTGTAGCATCCTGACTGCCTCTACTCCTACCTTTGTTGCTCTTTCAATCACCGTGCGTGTCTCTGCATTTATAGCAAGTTTGCCTTTCCTGGTACTACCGATACATGCAAGTACTGTGCCTACCATCAAGCCACGAATGGAGCCAATCGTGAACAGAACGGATGACTCCATTGAAGTGCACAGCACATTTGCTTTACGCCAGGTCTCCCACTCCTCCACAATCTCTCGCTCCAGAGGAAGTCCTTCTGCTTCTTCGGTATAGAATGCATCTTTTGTGTGCCCGATACCAAGGTGATATCTATAACCGAGCTGTTCCGCTGCTGCTTTTAACGCCCCCACAATTTCAAAATCAGCAACCGCAGGGTAGCCTAGCGGAATATATTGTCTGGACGTTCCGTCTTCCCTTACTGTAGCAGTCAATATAACAAGGTCGCCGACCTTCACGTGCTTCTGAAGAGAACCTGCTGTTCCTATACGGATAAAAGTATCTGCGCCGACACGCGCAAGTTCCTCAATACAGATTGCAGCAGAAGGACAACCTATCCCTGTAGAAGTGGCTGAGACTTTTATTCCGTTTATCTCACCTGTATAGGTGGTATATTCTCTGTTCGTCGCAACATGCTTTGCATTCTCAAAGAACGAAGCGATTCCCGGGACTCTCCCGGGGTCGCCAGTAAGTAAAACATATCTGCCAACGTCGCCTCGCTTAAGCCGGATATGATATTGTTTTCTTTCCTGGTTTAAAGCCATAAAAATTTATCCCCCATGCCTGGATATAGATGGTTTTGTTAAGACAACCGACTCTCCACACTTCCATAACGAACCAAGTGCTGCGAGCCGCTCTATTCTCAACGATTTATACTCCTCCCTCAATCTTTTCGGTAAGGATTTAGCTGGCGGAATTTTCAACTTCAGGAAATTC
>CAYYAU010000401.1:0-1544 GCA_964469765.1 uncultured Clostridia bacterium
GAGCAAATACAGAGCTTTGCCCAGGAGCTTGATGACCGGTTCGGCGCCTTGCCTGTAGAGGTAAAGAACCTGCTTTATGCAGTGAAGATTAAAGTACTGGCAGCCAGGGATGGCATTGAGTCCATCTCCACCGAAGCCGGTCAAATCGTAATAAGGCTATTCGATGGCATGCAGTTCGACAGGCAAAAACTCGAGTCCATCGCAAAAGACGGCATAGTGACGGGCATCACCCAGCTCCGCCTAAATCCCAAACGCCTCGGTAGTGAGTGGCAGGAAGTGCTGGAGGACGTGCTAATGAAGATAGGGTGATATGTGAAGAGTTTAAGAGAGGTGAGGTAGGTAAACAAGATTAAATTTTACTTTATGGAAAGAAAACTGGTATAATAGGAGTAACAATTATCCGTGAACTACACTGAGAGGAACTAACTTTGAAAATATTACTTATTTGGCCACAATACCCTGATACCTTCTGGAGTTTTAAGCACGCCTTAAAAATCATCTCCAAAAAGGCAGCTTACCCCCCTCTGGGTTTACTAACTGTAGCGGCGATGCTCCCCGGTGAGTGGGAGAAAAAGCTGGTAGATATGAATGTAACTGCTCTGGATGATAGAGACATTGAATGGGCTGATTACGTGTTTATCAGCGCTATGAATGTACAGGAGAATTCGGCGAGGGAAGTTATTGCCAGATGTAAGAAATTCAATACCAAGGTCGTTGCCGGTGGTCCTCTGTTTACTACTGGACATGAAGAATTCGACGGGGTAGACCACTTTGTGCTTAGCGAAGCTGAAACTACATTGCCACCGTTTTTAGAAGATTTAAAAAGAGGATGTGCCCGGCATATCTATACATCCAGCGAGCGACCAGACATAAGCCAAACTCCTATCCCCCTCTGGTCACTTATCAACATGAAAAAATACTCATCAATGAATATTCAGTACTCCCGGGGCTGCCCATTCAACTGTGAATTCTGCGATATTATTATTCTGAATGGGCATAAACCAAGAACCAAAGACAAAGCGCAGATGCTGGCTGAACTGGATGAACTATACAGGTGGGGGTGGCGGGGTGGTGTGTTTATCGTTGATGATAACTTTATAGGCAACAAGAGAAAACTGAAGTCGGAAACACTACCGGCAATAATTGACTGGATGGAGAGGAAAAGGTATCCCTTTACTCTGTCTACGGAAGTATCTATAAATCTCGCTGATGATGAAGAATTAATGCAATTGATGGTCGAGGCTGGTTTCAACACAGTATTCATTGGCATTGAAACCCCGAATGAAGAAAGTCTGGTTGAATGCAACAAGTCTCAAAATCAAAACCGTGATTTAATAGCTTCGGTTAAGAAAATACAAAACCACGGCCTGGAGGTGCAGGGAGGATTTATTGTTGGTTTTGATAGTGACCCGCTTTCCATCTTTAAGAGCCAGATAAATTTCATTCAAAAGAGTGGAATCGTTACTGCCATGGTCGGTTTACTAAATGCCCCCCGCGGTACCAGGCTATACCAACGCTTAAGAAAGGAAAATCGGCTATTAGGG
>CAYYAU010000402.1:0-1542 GCA_964469765.1 uncultured Clostridia bacterium
CTTTTAATGAAAAGAGTGCTTCGGTGAGATATTCAGGTGGCTCTTTATCACCGAATCATGTAGATATAAGAGATTCTAGATTTTTAGATAAAAGTATTCCAACAACACGCGGGGGCTTTACGCGTGTTGATGTCTTACAGGATAATGCCTAAGAATTCTAAGGTTTATTTTAATAAAAATGAAATTCTTAATTTAATAGATAGTAGGCGAGTTAAAGATAAAAATTATCCTCAACTTTTAGACAGATATGAAAAGGCCTTCCTGAAAGGTTATAATACTTCTGTATTGTCTATTGATAATGACGTTGATAATCAAATATTTTCTATTATTCAATCGCTAGTTAGTCATATTCAAAGCGTGGAAATTCAAGACATATTTAATCCACCTGATTTACCTAATCCATCTGAGATTACTCGTTCCAATGCTTTGAAGCTTCAATATGCAGCTAGCGATTTTTGGTTTGAGAACCATAGAGAAGTTGATTTACAGATTTGGGCTAGAACTTGTTTGATTAAAGGAGATTTTTTCGGTTTTTTAAGAATTGATCCTAAGTCTGATTATCCTTTAAAGTATGATATGCTGGACCCTTCTGAAGTTATCTTGGCTTCTGATTCTATTGATAATATTCAAAATCAGCCTTGGATAGCTAGGCAGTTGACGACTAATATCAGTAATTTAAAAAGATTTGTTAAGAATTATTTTTCAAATGACAAAGAGAGAATAGATAAGATTTACCAACATTTAGCTTTGTTAGAACCTAGTGCTACGATCACTCTATATGATTTTTGGTCGAAGGTTGAAGGTGGTCAAAATACTTTATTGACATCTGGAGGGGTTGAGATTTATTCCAAACCTTGGCCATTCAATTATTTAAATCTATATCCATTTTTTCAATATAAAGATATTCCTATTTTAAAGAGATCGAGATCGATATCAACCGTTTCAATGTTGATAGCTCTTCAAGAAAGATTTGGAAAAGAAACCAGACAGATAAGAGAAAATGCTGAATATGTTGGAAACCCGCCTATCGTAGTTGATGTTGAAAGTGGAATAGATATTAATAAAATAGAAGGGAGACCTAGATTAATAGTAAGAAAGTATAAAGAAGGAGATTTTAAAATTGAAAGAGTTCCATCCTTACCTGCATATGTGCAGGCTCTTCCAAGAGAAACGTATCAACAAATGTTAAAAAATGCTGGCTGGAACGAATTAATGATGCAGGCAAGGGTAGGAGGAGGTCAAAGAGAAAAAGGAGCTTTAGCTATCTTATTAAGATCAGGTTATGTTCAATTAAACCCTAAATTAAAGAATCTTAAATCAGCAATCGATCAAGCTAATGAGATTTTTAAAGGGCTATTGTTTGATTATTCAGCTACAGTTTCTAAAAGCATCGAGAGAAAAGCTGGTAAGATTTATTTAAGTTTTTCTCCTCAAGATTGGAAAGGGATTTATAGGTCGAATTGTCGTATATCTGGTCTAGAATTAGAAAAAGAACAAATGGATAGAAATCAAGTATTTGCAGCTAGAAAGTTAGGTTTGTTC
>CAYYAU010000403.1:0-1527 GCA_964469765.1 uncultured Clostridia bacterium
TGGTCGGGGCGACTGGACTCGAACCAGCGACCCCCAGACCCCCAGCCTGGTGCGCTAACCAACTGCGCCACGCCCCGAAAAAAAAGATACAAAAGTTAAAACTGTAAAATGAAAAGTTAAAATATTAAAGATGAGCGGGAGACGGGACTCGAACCCGCGATCTCAACCTTGGCAAGGTCGCGTTCTACCAACTGAACTACTCCCGCTTAAAATTTTCCTATCAATATTCCCTTTTAGCCTTTTTATTTGTCTCTCTCTTTTTATTGCCTCTCCCTTTGTGTTATACCTCTCATATAAAATTTCAAAATATCTTTATTACACCCAAAGTTACTAGTGTAACAACAACGCCTGCAATTATCACTCCACAGGCAATTGCAGGAAAAGCGTATCTTCTTTTAATCCCAAAAAGAAATGCAGCAACACTTCCTGTCCAGGCACCTGTTATTGGTAATGGTATAGCCACAAAGAGTATAAGTCCTATTGCTTTATACCTCTGTACTATTTTACTTTTTGTTTTGGTTCGTGTAAATAACCAATTAAAAAATTTATCTGCCCATACAAATTGTTTCATTAAATATTGTGATAGCTTCTCCAAAAATATAAGTATTGGAAAGACTGGAATTAAATTTCCAATAATTGAAAGAACATAGGCATCTTTCACTGACAGTTTAAATGCTCCAATCGCAACAGGAATTGCTCCTCTTAATTCAAAAATGGGTAAAGAAGCAATTATTACAGTAACAATCTGTGGTGAAAAAAATCTCTTCAAAAAATCTATAATACTGTTCATTATCTTCTATTTATATCCATATGCCCCAATTAAAGGAACAAATACACAACCGCCATATGAACTAAATTTCCTCTTCCCTTTTATTTTATCTATTGCGAAAAGCTCCTGTGACCACCTTCCACCAAGAGGTATAACAAACCTACCACCTTCCTCTAATTGTTCCCATAATGGCGCTGGAACTTCCTCAGATGAAGCGGTTACAAGAATCTTTGTATAAGGAGAAAACTCTTCCCATCCAAGTGTTCCATCCCCTATTTTAAAACTTATGTTTGTATAACCAAGTGAAGATAAAACACTTTTGGATTTTAATGATAATGCTTCTATCCTTTCTATTGTATAAACTACATTTACAAGTTCAGCAAGAATAGCTGTCTGATAACCAGAGCCTGTTCCTATTTCTAAAACTTTATCATTCTTATTAGGATTTAAGACTTCTGTCATTAATGCAACTATATAAGGCTGTGAGATTGTCTGCCCTTGACCAATTGGAAGTGGATAATCATTAAATGCTTCTTCCTTTAGGTTATCAGGAACAAATTTATCTCTTGGAACCTTTAAAAATGTCTCTATCACCTTTTTATTAGTTATTCCTCTTATAATAATCTGATTTTCAACCATATTTTTTAGATTCATTACTGTTCAATCATCACCTGCTCAGTATATTTCCTACTTTATCAATGACACAACAAGATTCTTTAATCCATCAAATCCTATAGATAAAAATGTGGCTCCTATTG
>CAYYAU010000404.1:0-1521 GCA_964469765.1 uncultured Clostridia bacterium
AGAAAATGCAGAATATTTCCCTAATTCGTAGAAAATTTTCAGTTACAAAAGATAATAGCAATAACGATAAGTTAATTTTAGTAGTGAGTATTATGTATTTAATTTGGCTGTATATTTATCCTTTATTTGTTACAATGACTAATTACAAGTATATTGGTAGAATTATAATTGTTTTACTTATTCTCTTATTAAGCATAAATAAAGGATACAGACATTTTTTGATCAAATTTAAAAAACTTGTATTTTTCTGGTACGCTTTTATAATGGCTATAATTATTTCCACTCTTTTTTCTAATAACCCAAACATAAATATCATGATAAATAAGATACTATTTGATATTACAAATTGTTGGATAATTTATACAGCATTCATGTACTTGTCTTTCAAGGAAAGAAATATAAAAGTTTTATTATGGACTTTTGCAGTCCTTGCATTATTAAATAGTTCAGTAGCCTTATATGGGAGCATAACAGGTCAAAGAATTTTCCACGTGGAAACAGAACTAGTAGGTATAGGAAGCTTTGGCTATGATCCCATCAGTGGGAGGAGTGGTGGATTGAGGGGTGAGAATTATATGGGAATTTGGAATACTCCTGCTCTAGCTTTCGGCTTATTCTTTTTGTTTTATGCTAGAAAATTTTTATCAAAAATCATTGCACTAGTCTTTGCGACTGTCTCCATTTCTTCTTTAATTGTAAGTTTATCTAGGACATCAGTTCTATGTGGAATTACAGTGTTAATGATTAGTTTTATTCTCTTTGGTAAAAGAATATTTCGCATTTTAATAATTTTCTTGTTTTTTCTTGTAATAGCTTACACCTTTTCAAAGATGTTATTAATTAAACAGATAAGTTATTTCTCCTCTTCTGCCATGTATCATCAGGTAAAAAGATGGAGTATAGTTAATGCGCTTGAAGATGTCAGATTTAAAATCTGGACGAGATATTTGGATATTGCTACAGAGGCTCCGATTTGGGGACATGGCCCAGGTTACATTCAAGAAGAAGTCGCTAGTGGTTATTTTGTACCTCATAACTCATTCCTTGATGTTTTAGTTGAATATGGAATAATAGGGTTATGTTTGTATACAATTCCATTTATTTCAGCATTCTCGTCTTTATTGTATTTTATGAGAAAAAAAAGGAGAAGTGAGATATGGGGAAACATTTCTTGTACTATTTTTCTTGGAATGACAGTTGGATTGTTTTTTTTAAGTAACCCATTTTTAGAAATAATTTGGGCGGTTGGTGGAATGTTAAAAGCAAGAGCTGTTTTAGGACAGAGTAAAATTAAATTTGATTTTTACTAAGCTTTAATATTGATATGGAACTGATTTTTATAAAGAGGAGGTATTTTATATTATGAAAAGAAGACAAAGGCGTATTTATTGGATTTTTAGAAAAATACTTATAAGTTTTAAAATGGTAGTTAAAAAGAATCACTTCTTTTATTCAAAGGTAAGATATTTGCGGGCAAAGAGATTTAAAAAAATATCTCAGTATGCTTACTGCCTATAATAA
>CAYYAU010000405.1:0-1519 GCA_964469765.1 uncultured Clostridia bacterium
GAAAGAAATGAGAAAGAAAATTAAAATAATCTTAATAATTACCATAAGTCTGGTAGAACTAATTCTGGTTCAAGATATGTGTTTGACAACTACATATTATTTTGATGCAATCAATGGTGATGATGTTATAGGTAATGGTTAAAGTAACGCTCCTTGGTAGAGTAGAAATTTAATTGAGTTTTTTACTGTTTACAGTTTACATGAGGTGCGAAAATGCAGAAAACAAAAAGAATAGTACTGGTTATAGTATTGAGTCTGCTATGTCTACCACTGGCTAAAAATACGGCTCAACCGGCAATTATCATCAATCATACCTGCACAGATATTACCCGGATTCCGCTATCCGCTATTGAACGAGCCAAGCAAGACCTGCATATTGGCTATGGGCATACCTCCCATGGTAGTCAGCTAACAAATGGCTGGAATGAGCCAGCTTTTGTTCCTTTAAGTAATTTTATGAGCAATGGAGGGTTGGGGAAAAATCTTCCTGATAATTTCTTTTTAGCTAACCATGGCGGGACAGATGGAGCACTTGAATTGTGCCATAACCAAACTCATATGGGAGCGGCTGACTTGGGAAATCCAGATAGAACAACATGGGCTCAAGCAACCCGTAATCTTTTGGACAATGTTCATCCTCAGATAAATGTAATTATGTGGTCTTGGTGCGGACAGGTTTCTTCTGCGACAGAGGCAGACATTAATACTTATTTGAATCTGATGAATCAGTTAGAAGCAGATTATCCTGATGTTCAGTTTATTTATATGACAGGACATTTGGATGGAACTGGTGTTAATGGGAATTTGAATATAAGAAATAACCAAATTAGACAATATTGCAGAGATAATAATAAGATTCTTTATGATTATGCTGATATTGAAAGCTATGATCCTGATGGATTAGTCAATTATATGGAATTAATGGCTAATGATAATTGCGATTATGATAGTGATGGAGATGGTTCACGCGAAAGTAATTGGTGTATTAATTGGCAAAACTCTCATATAGAAGGGGTTGATTGGTATACTTGTGATTCTGCACACAGTCAGCCACTTAATGCTAATAGAAAGGCATATGCATTCTGGTGGATGATGGCAAGATTAGCTGGCTGGGATGGTGTTTCTGAATGTGAAGTAGATAGTGATTGTGATCCTGGAGAGGTATGTGTTGGAGGGCAGTGTGTTAAGCCAGGAACAGAATGCTCAGTTGATTCAGATTGTAGTGATAGAGGACCGGGATTTATATGCAATTCTGGAAATTGCGAATGGCAACCTCCAATTGGAATCCCAAAACCAAGCTTTGGAATAGAAGAAACCTACAGGATGTATGATAACCCTGCTAACAGGAATCCTGAGTTGACTTATCATCAAAATTCAGAAGGCGGATATTATACCCATTATATTGACAACACGCATCCCAATGCTACTAACACAGATAATCCCTACGGAACTGCCAGCGTGCCGAGAAGCACAATTCCCGGAAGTTTGGTTGAGGGAAGCGTAGTTGAGGTGCATGGCG
>CAYYAU010000406.1:0-1512 GCA_964469765.1 uncultured Clostridia bacterium
GGTATCTTTATCATGGTTGGCCGTTCCCCAGACGATTAAGGGGACATCAATAGCATCGGCTACCTTCTTGACCACCTCGGTGGCCTCAGCAGCCCCGCGGTCAAGCCCGTTGGGGTCGGTGCTTATCAGTTGCAGGCAAATCATCTCCGCCCCGTAGTCGGAGATGCACTTCTTGGCCCAGGCAACCGGGTCGTCGGTTACCCCGGCAAAAGGCTCCAGGGCAGCCTCAGCCCAGCCCTCGGGGGGGCAGTCCCAGACCTCCATGGCTATCCTGGGCAGGTGCGGCATTTCGCCTTCAAACAGGTAGAACGGATAGCAGGACTCTCCGCCTACCGTCACCGCCTTATCCCCTGTGCCCAGCGTTACCTCCTTGACGCTGCCACTGTACGTTGTCTTTGGAACTTCAAATGCCATTTCTTCTACCTTCCTTACTAAGCAGGATTTTTCCTCTTCTCGCTGCCATATACCTCTTTGCCATACCAGTATCTCTCAGCAGCTTCCAGGTATTTAAGCCTTTCCTCCCTGGAACCCAGCTTCTGCCTCCATTTGCCCTCATCCTCACCCTCAGGCTTACCCTTCTCATAGGTTTCCTTCAGTAACTCCACCTCATCCCGACCGGGTGCGCTCACCTTGTCAATCTTGTATTCCATGTTTTGGCCTCCCTTCCTAGGCTAGTCCGGCGGCTAACTTGGCCGCTCTTACTGTATTCAGCATAAGCATGGTTATGGTCATAGGGCCCACCCCACCAGGCACCGGGGTAATGGCCTTAGCCTTCTCCTTGACCGCGTCAAAGTCGACGTCACCAGCAAGGATTCTCTTGCCCTCCGCCGTCTTACCGACCTCGTTCACACCGACATCAATAACCACCGCGCCTTCCTTGACCATATCAGCAGTGATGGCTTTGGGTTTTCCCGCTGCCACAATCAGTATATCAGCCCGCCTGGTATGAAATGCCATATCACGGGTTCTGGTATGGCAAACGGTGACGGTGGCATTGGCTCCTGGTGCCTTCTGGAGCAGGATATTGGCAATAGGTTTTCCAACAATGTTGCTTCTGCCGACGACAACCACCTCAGCCCCTTCAATCTGGGCGCCGGACCGAATCAAGAGCTGCTGGATGCCAGCGGGGGTGCAGGGTAGATAGTCAGGCTCGCCTATCATCAGCTTGCCCACATTCACCGGGTGGAAGCCGTCAACGTCCTTCTTCGGGTCAATAGCATAGAGGACTTCCTCTTCGTTTAGATGCTTGGGCAGGGGCAGTTGAACCAGAATACCGTGAATCTTAGGGTCTTTGTTGAGCCTGTTAATCAGGTCGATGAGGTCTTTCTGGGTGGTATTCTCCGGGAGGTCGTATCTTTCCGAGTAGATACCCAGCTCTTTCGAGGTTTTTTCTTTAGCGCCAACGTAGACCTGCGAAGCCGGGTCAGCACCAACGAGAACCGTGACCAGGCCGGGTACTACATTGTGCTTCGCCTTGAGCTCGGCAATCTCCTGCTTCAGTTCTTCGCGAAT
>CAYYAU010000407.1:0-1510 GCA_964469765.1 uncultured Clostridia bacterium
ACCTTTACTGCTCCCAGTGGAAATATGTATGTAGCCAGAGACTTCAACCACTCAGGAGGGACATTTAATCATAATAATGGAACTGTAATATTTGATGATGGTACTGTTACTTCTAATATATACGGAGATACCACCTTTAATAACTTTACCTGCACAACTCCAGGGAAACAACTTAAGTTTGAGGCCGGAAAAACCCAGACAATAGTAGGAACATTTACTTTAAATGGCACCAGTGGAAATCTAATTGTTTTAAGAAGTAAGTCTAGGGGCAGTCAATGGAAGATAGACCCTCAAGGAGAGAGAAATATATCTTATGTAGATGTTCAGGATTCTAATAATATAAATAGTGCAATTATAGACCCTCCTCACTCTAAGGATAGCGGCAACAATACTAATTGGTTTGAAGAGTCACCTCAACCACCAGAACCACCAGAACCACCTCAACCACCAGAACCACCTCAACCACCACCGTCAGATGACGATGACATAAATACATCTGAGAACATAGTAAACACTGTAAATCTTAGAGATTATATTGGCTACGAAGAGAAAGAAAAGAAATACAAGAAACACCGCTATAAGGCTGGCAAGTACCGCACAGTAGTTATTGTCTTTGAAGGAACAGTAGTAGCTGCTCCTTATGATGAAGAAGGCAAGCCTAAATACGAAGAAGCAGCTATTTTAACTGCTGGTCAAAGAGTATCATACCAAGGAGAAGTCAAATAACCTTTTGAATATAATCAATCAGCTTCCTGTAATCTTTTTCTCCTGCCAGTTTAGATTCTCATATATTTTCCAAACACTATTGGACAACTTCCTTGCCAATTTACAAACTTCTAAATCTTTCAGGAATATATTTTGCCATACAATAAATTTCTACTAACTTTCATAAATCTCAATCAATTCCTACTAATTTCTTTGGGTTTTTATTTTCTTTTCCATCTCCAGCAGAGTTTTCCTAATCTTCTCCCTCCGGTTTTGGATTTCAGAATTTTCTTTCGTTTTTTTCATATCCTTAATAGTTTCTATAAGAGAAAGGTAGTAAGCAGTCTGGGCATAATTGGGAACAAGTTTCTCCACCTTCTTAAATTTTTGATAAGCCTCCTTATATTTTTTTTCTCTGTACAGAGTTAGAGCTTCTCGATAAAAAGAAGCTACCTTTTGTTTTTTCTCAAGTATTTTTTGTTTCTTCAACTCCCTGTCTATCTTCTCAATATTCTTTTTCGCCTCTTTAATCAATTTTTTAAGGCTCCAGGTATAGGAAGGAATTTCCTTCTCTATTATTTCTTTCTTTATTTCCAGCTTCTTCTTTTCCTGAGAAGTCTCTTGAATAGTAAAAGGGGTGGGTTCCATTTGCTTGTCAACGGCCTCTTCTTTAACAGGTGCTTTTTTCCTCTCTTCTCTTTCTTGAGCAAAGACCGCAATTAAGGTAAATAGGGTCGTGAAGAAACAAATAGAAAATAATCTTATTTTTCGCATTCCCCTTACCAAAAAGTCAGAATTCAAGAAT